>NZ_JAEVHJ010000196.1:0-12610 GCF_016802855.1 Micromonospora sp. ATA51
CTGGGCTCCGCGGAGATCCGCGACGTGTTCCGCTCGTCCAAGGTCGGCAACATCTCCGGCTGTATCGTCCGGTCCGGCGTCATCCGCCGCAACGCCAAGCGCGGCTGCTGCGGGACGGGGCGGTCGTGGCGGACAACCTCACGGTCAGTTCGCTCAAGCGGTTCAAGGACGACGCGACGGAGGGCGATGCCGGTCGAGTCGCAGAAGGTCAGCTCGGTGAGATCAATCAGCAGGTATCGCTCACCGTCGGCGGCGAGCCGGTCGGATCGCGGCGTTGAGCTGGGGGGACGTGCTCATGTCGAGCTCACCGGCGAGTCGCACGCACGCCGGACCGCCGGCCCGCCGGGCGTGCGTGACGGTGAGCGTCAACCTGGGTCCCTCCCGCTCCCACCGCAGGCGGGGTGCTTGCAGTGCAGCAAGTATACGCGAGACGGGTCGCGACGCTCGGACGGCAACGGTCAGCGCGCACCTCCCGCCGCTGATGCGCGGGTCGGAGGACGGGGTGGCCCCCGGCCCTGGGACCAGGGGCCGGGGGCCGGGGAGGGTGGCTCAGGCAGCCGGGACCGGCTTTAACCGCGGGCCCGTCGACCGCAGTTCCTCCACCGCGGGCGGCTCCGCGTCCTCCGGTGGCTCGGAATCGGGCGTCTGGAAGAGATAGCGGACGAACTCCCCACCCGCCTCGTTGTCGTCCGCTCCGGGCCACTGTCCGACGGAGTCGACGCCGACCACCTCACGGCCGGTCCCGTCGGTCTCCTCCAGCAGCGCCCACAGGGTCACCGGGTAACAGCGGGTGTCCTCGGAGGCCAACTGCCACCGGGCGTACCAGCCGGGTCGGGCGGGGACGATCTCGACGATCCTCTTCATGACGACCTTCCCTTCCGCGTGCCTCGGAAGTCTTCCGGTCCACCCCGATCATGGGCCGCCGTCGGGTGAGCACCCCTCACCCCCAGCGGATGAAGCTGACGTCCGGCCTCCGCCGGGCGCCCGCCGGGGTCGTTTCCTTCCCCGCGACGGCGGGAAGGCGACCCGCGGAAACAGCGGTACCGACGAGGAACGAGGTGCGACGATGCGCAAGCAGATGGAGGGCGACAACCAGCGCCGACGGGCCCTGGCCCGGGAGGCCCGCGAGCGAGGTCGGCAGGCCAGCCAGACCGGCGCCAGCCTGAGCGCGTCCAAGCAGATCACCTCCCTGGACCGGGGGAGGCGGGCCGGCCGCCGCCCGCCGGGCGACACAAGCCAGACACCACCCGGGGCGGTCCCGCCCCGCCGCCGGCCGGCGTGCCGCAGCCCGCTCGGCCGCTCACTGAACCCGGCAAGGGCGCACCCGGGGTGACCACCCTCGGATACCGCGCCCTGGTCGACGACGTCTGCCGGCGGGCCGGGGTCGACTTCACCACGGCCAAGGTGGGCGCCGAGGCGACCGTGTTGGCGCTGGCATGGGCGTTGGACGAGGCGGCGCGGGAACGGCTGCTCGAGGCGGTGCCGATGAAGCTGCACGACGTGGTGCCGGTAGACGGCATCGAGCGGCACCAGGACCTGGCGGGCTTCCTCGCCGAGGTGGCCCGGATCAGCGGCCGCACCCCAGAGCAGGCGCGGTACCAGGCCGAGGCGACCCTCGCGGCGCTGGCCGACGCCGACAGCGACCTCGTCGAGTCGCTGCGCGTACCGGACGGGTTGCGGGAGCTGCTCGCGCCGCCGCCGGAGCCCGGCGGTCGCCTGGTGGGTCCGACGTCGGCCACGGCCCCACTGAACGAGCAGGAGCTGAGGGACGCGCTCAGCGGCCTGCGGTACTGGTCGAGCGACCGGCAGTCGCTGGTCCGTACGATCGAGCTGCCACCGGACAACCTGGACCGGGTGCTCGACCGGCTCGACCAACTCCGGACCGAGGTCGGCCGCGCCCCGCAGATCGGCCGGCCGGACCCGGACAGCGCCGTACTGACCGTGCGGACCCAACGGGTCGACGGGGTGACCGGCCTCGACGTCGACCTGGCCCACCGGGTCGACGACGCCATCGAGGAGGTCGGCGCCGGGATGAACGCCGGCTGAGCCGCCCGGGCCGGCGGGCGCGGCACCCGCCGGCCCGACCCGGCCGGCCGCCCACCGCCTGGGCTAGCGTTGCCGGCCATGGAGAGCGACGCCGACGACCTGGCGCTGGTCGTCGACCCGGCCCGACGGACCGGCCGTACGCTGCTCGCCGCCGGGGTCGCCCAGTCGTACGTGGACGTCGTCGACCCGCGCCACCTGCACTTCGAGTACGTCCGCCGGATGGCCGCCGTGATCGACCTGGCCGCCCCGCCGGGCCGGCCGTTGACCGCGCTGCACCTGGGCGGCGGTGCGCTCACCTTGCCGCGCTGGCTGGCCGCCACCCGCCCCGGATCGGCGCAGCTGGTCGTCGAGCGGGACCCGGCGGTCGTCGACCTGGTCCGCCGGGAACTGCCGCCGCCGCCCCCTGAGGTGGCCGTGGTGGTCGCCGACGCCCGGGACGCGGTGACCGCCGCCCCGCCCGGCCGGTACGACCTGGTCCTCGCCGACGTCTACCGAGCGGCCCGGATGCCGGGGCACGTGGCGAGCGTCGAGTTCGCCGCCGAGGTGGCCGGGGCGTTGCACCCGGACGGCGTCTACCTGGTCAACGTGACCGACCTCCCGCCGCTGGTCTTCTGCCGGGCGCAGGTGGCCACCCTGCGCGCGGTCTTCGCCGACGTGTGCCTGGTCGCCGACCGGCGGATGCTGCGCGGACGCCGGTACGGCAACCTGGTGCTCGCCGCCGCGCACCGGCCCGACCGCCTGCCGGTACGCCGGCTGACCGCCCGCGTGGCCGGCGACCCCGCCCCGGGCGGGGTGCTGCACGGCCTCGCGCTGGACGCCTTCGTCTCCGGCGCCCGCCCCGCCACCGACGCCACCCTCGCCGCGGACTGACCCGCGCCCCACCCGGCGCCCGACCGAGCGGATCCCGGCAAGCCCTTCCCTCCGGCGCGGCCCGGATCGGGCGTCGGGTTTTCCCGGAGCCGCGCCGGGTAGCCGCGCCGGATGAGCGACGCCCAGGACCGGTCCACCGCGCGCCGGGCGCTGATCGTCATCGGCCTGGTGCTGGTCACCCTGGTCGGGCTGGCCCTGGTCTGGGCCGCCCGACGGGTGCTGATCTGGACCCTGGTCGCGGCGTTCTTCGCGGTGGCCCTGAAACCGCTGGTCGACCGGCTGCAACGCGGCTGGGTTCGACGGCGCGCGCTCGCCACCCTGCTGGTCTTCCTCGCCGCGTTCGTCCTGCTCGGCGCCCTCGTCGCGGTGATCGTCCTGCCACTGGCCGGCGAGGTGGGCCGGTTCGCTGACCGGGCGCCGGAGCTGGTGCGGGAGGCCCGGGCCGGCCGGGGACCAGTGGGCGAGTTGCTGACCCGGTTCCGGCTGCGGGACTACGCCAACACCCACGCCGAGCAGCTCCAGCGGTACGGCTCGCGGCTGGGCCAGCCCGCCGTGGGGGTGGTACGGGGCGTGGTCCAGACCGTCGCCGGAGTGGTCACGGTGATCGTTCTGGCGTACCTGATGGTGCTGGAGGCCCCGAAGATCATCGCCGGCGCGCTGGCCCTGGTCGGCGACGGCGGGGCGGAACGGCTGCGCCGGATCGGCCGGGACTCCGCCCGCACCATCACCGGCTACCTCAGTGGCAACCTGCTGATCAGCCTGATCTGTGGCGGCCTGACCTTCCTGGTGCTGTTCCTCACCGGCGTGCCGTTCGCCGCGGTGATCGCCCTGCTGGTGGCCATCGCGGACCTGATCCCGCTGGTCGGCGCGACGCTGGGCGCGATCATCGCGGCGGGGGCCGGGTTCGCGCACTCCCCCACCGCGGGCGTCATCGTGCTGGTCTTCTTCGTCGTCTACCAGCAGGCGGAGAATCATCTGCTCCAGCCGGTGATCATGTCCCGGGCGGTCCGGCTGAACCCGCTGACCGTGCTGGTCAGCGTGCTGGTTGCGGCGGAGCTGGCCGGCCTGCTCGGTGCCCTGCTTGCCATCCCGGCCGCCGGGATCGCCCAGATCCTGCTCCGGGAGTTCGCCCCGAAGGGGCTGCGCACCGTGCCGTCACCCGCCACCGGCGCCGCCGAGCCGCCTGGCGGGGCGGGCAGGCAGGACGGATCCACCAGCAGGCCAGCGCCGTCGCGCGGCGCGCCGGACCAACCGCCGGCCGGCGGGCGGGCCCCCGAGACGGGCGGGGCCGGCGCCGCCGGCGGCGGCTGACCGTCGCTCAGGCCCGGCGCACCATCTCGGGCGACTCGCTCTCCAGCGGCACCGCGTTGGCCGGGACGAGGCCGAGCTGTACGGCGGGCCGGGACATGGTCGCGTCGAGCACCCAGTCGGCGCCCACCCGGGCCCGGTTTCCGGGCATGGCCAGCAGGTGGTAGCCGCGGGTCACCGCCTTGGCCGGCAGGCCGGACAGCGGCACCTTCAACGGGTTGGCCGCCGCGTCCTTGCCACCGAGGTCGACCACCCAGCCCAGGTCGTAGTGCTTGTACGGCTTCCGCTTGCCGTGCCCGTAGGAGGCGGCGATGTTGTGGGCGGCCAGCTTGCCCTGCCGCTGCGCGTGCTGGGCGGTCATCGCGCATATCTGGCCGGGCCGGGTCACGTCGGGCACGGCGGCCGCGTCGCCGCAGGCGTACACCTCGGGGTAGCCGGGGACGTTGAGGAACTCGTCCACCACCAGGCGGCCCTTCTCGGTACGCAGCCCCAGCTCCGCGACGAACGGGTCGGGGCGCACGCCGACGCACCAAACCAGGCTGCAGGTGGGCACGTACTCGCCGTCGGTCAGCATCACCCCGTCCGGGGTGGCCTCCGACACCGAGGTGCCCATCCGCACGTCCACGCCGCGTCGCCGCAGCACCCGGTCCGCGGTCTGCGACATCCGCTCGCCCAGCTCGGGCAGCACCCGGGGCGCGATGTCGAGCAGCATCCAGCGCGGGCGCACCGTCAGGTGCGGCCGCTGGGCGATCAGCCGGTCGGTGAAGAGCTGCCCGTGCGCGGCGACCTCCGTGCCGGTGTAACCGGCGCCCACCACCACGAAGGTGGTGCGCGCCCGTTGCTCGGCCGGGTCCTCGGACAGCTCGGCCAGCTCGATCTGTCGGACCACGTGGTCGTGCAGGTAGAGCGCCTCCGGCAGGCCGCGGAAGCCGTGCGCGTACTCGGTCACCCCGGGGATCGGCAGCAGCTTGTTGACGCTGCCGACGGCGAGGACCAGCCGGTCGTACGCCAGCTGGCCGCGGTCGCCCTCCTGCTGCCGGTACCCGACCCAGCGGTTCTGCAGGTCGACCCGGTCCGCCTCGCCGATCACCACCCGGACGCCGTCCAGGGTGCCCGACAGCGGCACCGAGATCCGGGTCGGCTCCACCACCCCGGCGGCGACCTCGGGCAGCAGCGGCAGATAGAGGAAGTAGTCGGTCGAGTTCAGCAGGACGATCTCCGCCCGCTTGCCGGCGAGCCGGCTCAACGTCTTCGCCGCGTGGTATCCGGCGAACCCGGCCCCCACGATCACCACACGAGGTTTCGTCATGCCCGCTCCCGTTCCCGTCGACACGCGCGACAAACGTAGCGATCAGTCCGGCGGCCGGTCCGGGTCCCGCGCCAGGCGGACGTACCCCTCCGTGCCGACGGCGTCGACGTCCCAGCGGTGGCCGAACGCGCAGACGCCGCGGATCTGGATCCGGCCGACCTCGGCCGGCAGCGCCGGCTCGGCGACCAACCGCCCGTCCGACGGGTGGAGCCCCAGCAGGGCGCGGACCAGGTTGAGCGGGGCGCCGGACGCCCAGGCCTGTGGGCTGCACGCGGTCGGGTACGGGAACGGCGAAGAAGGTCCGCTCGCGCTCGTAGCCGGCCATCGCCTCCGGCAGCCGGTCGCCGAACTCGGCGGCGGCGTCGAGCAGGGCGAGGGCGACCACGGTTGGCCTCCTCCCGGAAGCCGTACCGGGCCACGCCCAGCACGCTGATCGAGGTGTCGTGCGGCCAGACCGTGCCCAGGTGGTACCCGACCGGGTTGTACGGCGCGTCGTCCCGGCACAGGGTCCGGATCCCCCACCCGCTGAACATGCCGTCGGAGAGCAGTTGCCGGGCGAGCGCGGGGGCGCGTTCCTCCGGGACGATCCCGCTCCACAGCAGGTGTCCTCAGGTTGGACGTCATGGAGTCGATCTTGTTCTTGTCGCCGTCGGGACCCACGGCGTACGGGTCGGCGTACCTGGCCAAGCAGTTGAAGGCGGCCGGGGTCGACGGCGTTCGGGCGGTGGACCGGGACGGGCACCGCAGCCCGGTGGCCTTCCCGAAGCCGGGCAGCTGACCGCCGGCTCACCCGGACCGGGTGGGGTCGCCTCACCCGACGGCGGCGGAGGGTGGTGGGACCGCGAGAGAGGGAGGAAACGACATGGCGGTCCGGACCACGGTACGTCCCTCGCCGGAAGACGTCGTCCCGCTGCACCCGGCGCACGGCTACCGGCTGCGACGACAACGGCATCCGGTGGGGGTGCGCGGCGGGCCACGGCGCGCCCCGCGGGGATACCGCTTGGACGACTCCGAGCGGCACCGCGTACGCGCCGGCTACGAGTTGCGGGAGCGGCAGCTGGCCCGCGCCCTGACGGCGGCAGGCCGACAGCCCGGCGACGCGACGGAGAACCTGGTCGGGCAGCTCGAGCAGCGGATGGACGCGCTGGTGCACCGGGCGGGCTTCGCGCGCTCCATGGACGAGGCCCGGGACCTGGTCGCCCACAACACGTTCACGGTCGACGGCGGCAAGGTCAACCGGTCGTCGTACCTGGTCCGCCCCGGGCAGACCATCCGGGTGCGGCCGGAGCGGCAGTGCCGCGCCCCGGTCGCCTTCGCGGTCGCCGGGTACGCCGAGGGCGACGCCCCGCCGTACCTGGAGGTGCGGCCCGAGCGGTTCACCGCGACGCTGACCCGGGAGCCGCAGCGGCAGGAGGTACCGGTGCTGCGGGACCTCTCCCTCGCCGTCCATGAGGAACGGAGGACCGGGTCATGAAGCTGCCGATCCCGAACGACCGGCGGGTGCCGACGTACCTGCGGCAGAGCGGCCGCCCGGAGCTGACGCCCCGGCAACGGCGGCGCGTCGAGCACAAACAGGCGCGGCTGGAGCGCCTGACCGGGCAGCGTCCGCAGGCCCGCGGCCCGGGACGCTGAGCCGACATCCGGTGGCGGTCGCCGTACGGCGGCCGCCACCACGCTGTCAGGCGGGTTCCGGCGCGGTGATCGCCCAGCGCTCGTGGTCCCGCCACGCGCCGTCGATGAAGAGGTAGTCCGGGGAGAAGCCCTCCAGCCGGAACCCCAGCCGGCGGGCCAGGCGCTTGGACGGCTCGTTGCCGGGCTGGATGTTCGCCTCCAGCCGGTGCAGCCCCAGCCCGGTGAAGGCGTGGTCGAGCACCAGACCGATGCCGGCGGAGGCGTGCCCGGTCCCGGCGTACGGCAGGAAGGCGGCGTAGCCGAGGTAGCCCCCGCGCAGCGCGCCCAGCACGATGCCGCTGATGGTCGCGTACCCGGCGATCTCTCCGGTGGCCAGGTCGCAGAACAGGTAGCCCGAGCTGTCCCGCCCCCGGACCTTGCGCAGGTACGCGGCGTACTTCTCCGGATCGTCCGGGGCGGCGAGCCACGGGTGGTGCAGGTCCCGGCTGCGCCGGGCGGCGGCGAGGAACTCGCCCTCGTCGGCAGGGCGGGGGCGGCGGATCCCGACCCGCCCGTCGGTGCGCAGGTATCTCACGTGGCCACACTCTCGCCCACCGCCCCGACCGATGTCCAACCGGGGCCGCGGACCGGGCCGACGGCCGCTAGCGTGACCCGTGGACGACAGGAGGTCGATCATGGGTATGGCTCTTCTCGGTACGGTGCTGGCTCCCGCTTCGCCGCTGGGGACCACGGTGTCCTGACCCGAGCCACGCGGCGCCCGTCGCCGCCCGGCCCGCCGATTCCGCCCACCGCCGGCTCCGCCGCCGTGAGCGGGATCGCCTCCTCGACACCCGCCCCTCGCCGCGAAGCGATCAGGTGACCCGCCCCCGCGCGGGTCTTCCGTCATGGCGTGACCACGCCAACCCACATCGCTTCCGAGGGAGTTCCTCGTGCTTCCGGACAACCCGTCCGGGCGCCTCGTCGCGCCCGGACGTCAGACCCCTGCGCGGTGGTCGGCATGACCGCCACCGTCCCTACCGGCCGGCTCGGCCCCGACTTCCGCCGCCTCTGGACCGCAAACGCGGTCTCCAACCTCGGCGACGGGGTCACCATGGTCGCCGGACCGCTGCTGGTCGCCTCGCTCACCCGGGACCCGGCCGCGCTCGCCGCGGCGGTGTTCGCCCAGCAGCTGCCGTGGCTGCTCTTCGCCCTGGTCAGCGGGGCCCTGGTCGACCGGCTCGACCGGCGCCGGCTGATCGTCGGCGTCAACGTCGGCCGGGGCCTGGTGCTGGCCGCGCTCGCCGTCGCGGTGCTCGCCGGGCGGGCCACCGTGCCACTGATCTGCCTGGCGTTCTTTCTCACCTCGGTCGGGGAGACCCTGTCCGACGCGGCAGCCGGCGCGCTGCTGCCGTCGGTGGTCCCGCCGGAACGGCTGGAGCAGGCCAACAGCCGGCTCTTCGCCACCTTCGTGCTCGGCAACCAGTTCGCGGCCAAGCCGCTCGGGGCGTACCTCTTCGTCCTGGCCGCGGCGGCGCCGTTCGCCTTCGACGCGGCCACCTTCGGGCTGGCCGCGCTGCTGCTGGCGCTGCTGCGCTGGCGTCCGGTGCCCCCGACGGTGGGGGCACGACGGTCGGCGACCCCCGCCGGTCGTTGCGGGCCGACATCGCAGCCGGGGTACGCGCGCTCTGGGGCGTGCCGGTGCTCCGGACCCTCGCGGGCTGCATCGCGGTGATGAACGTGGCGTTCTGCGCGGCGTTCGCGGCGTTCGTGCTCTACGCCCGGCAGCGGCTCGGCCTCACCGAGGTCGGGTACGGGGTGCTGCTGACCGCCGCCGCGCTCGGCGGGCTGGCCGGCACGGCCCTGGCGCCCCGGCTGCGGGCCCGGTTCGGCACCCCGACGCTGCTGCGGGTCGGGCTGCTCGTCGAGGTCGGGCTCCAGGTGGTGCTCGCCACCACCCGGCAACCCTGGGTGGCCGGGGCGGCCCTGGCCGTCTGGGGCGTGCACACCATGGTCTGGGGCGTAGTGGTCGTGTCGCTGCGACAGCGACTGGTGCCGGACCGGCTGCGCGGCCGGGTGAACGGCGCGTACTCCCTGGCCGACCTGGGCGGGGCGGCCGTCGGCACGGCGACCGGCGGCCTGGTCGCCCAGGCGACGGGAAGCATCGTCGCGCCGTTCTGGCTGGCGGGAACGGCGATGGCGCTGCTCACCGCGCTGGTCTGGCGACGGCTGGCCGCCGCCGACGGCTGACCGGGCGCCGCTGGTGGGGGGCCCGTTCGGCCTCCCCACCGGCGGTCGCTGTGCCCTGGGTCACAACCCAACTGCCGCCTGACGGTCGCCTGGACGTCACGTCCACGTCGCCGCTGAGACGACTGGCTCCACCAGCGTGGGTCGCGCCGGAGACACCGGCCGACCAGCGGAGGACCAGCAGTGGGACAGGACGAGACGACGGCCGGACCGCGCCGCGGCCGGATCGTCATGCTCGTCGACAACAGGGTCGAGGGCGACTCCCGGGTGCAGAAGATCGCCCGCTCGGCCGCCGAGGCGGGCTGGGACGTCACGTTGCTCGGCCGGTCGCCGGACGAGGTGGAGCGCCGCTGGCAGCTCGGCGTCGCCGAGGTCCGGCTGCTGCCGATGCCGAACCCGCTGGACCGGCGCCGGCACGAGTTCCGCCGCTCCTGGCTGCGCTGGCCGCTGGCGTACCGGCCCGGTGGGATCGCCGAGCACCGGGCCCAGTGGGTGCGGGCCCGGCAGGCCGACCTGACCGTCCGCGCCGCGCTGCTGGAGCAGCGGGCCCGCGCCGGCGAGCTGGATCCCGGCCGGCTGCGCCGGGCCAGCCGGGGACTGCGGCTACGCGCGACGGTGGCCCGGCTGGTCGGCCGGTGGGTGTGGTTGCGGACGAAGATGCTGAACCGGGTCCGCAGCGGGCGGAAGTTCCGCAACCCGTGGGACCGGGCGTACACCCTGTTCTGGCAGGTCGTGCAGGGCGACCGCGCCTGGCGGCGGCTGGAGCCCGGGCTGTGGGACTACGAGCTGGCCTACGGCCCGGAGATCGACCGCCTCCGCCCCGACCTGATCCACGCCCACGACTTCCGGATGCTCGGGGTCGGCGCCCGCGCCAAGATCCGCGCTGCCGGGCAGGGCCGGCGGGTCGCGCTGGTCTGGGACGCACACGAGTTCCTGCCCGGCATCAAGCCGTGGCGCGACCACGCCCGCTGGCTGCCGGCGCACCGGGCGCACGAGCGGGAGTACGCCCCGCACGCCGACGCGGTGCTCACCGTCTCCGACGACCTCGCCGAGCTGCTGCGCCGGGAGCACCGGCTGCCGCGCCGCCGGCCGTACTGCTCAACGCCCCCGCGGCGGAGCACGGCCCGGTCGACGACGCGCCGCCGCCGGAGATCCGCGCCGAGTGCGGCCTCGACGCCGACGTGCCGCTGCTGGTCTACAGCGGCGCGGCCGCACCGCAGCGCGGCCTGGACACGCTCGTCGACGCTCTGCCCCGACTGCCCGGGGTGCACGTCGCGCTGGTGGTCAACCCCGCGCTGCGGTACGTCGAGCAGCTCGCTGCCCGGGCCGCCCGGGCCGGGGTGGCCGACCGGCTGCACGTCCTGCCGTACGTGCCGCACTGGCAGGTCGTGCCGTTCCTGTCCGGCGCGGACGTCGGGGTGATCCCGATCCACCGCTGGCCGAACCACGAGATCGCGCTGATCACCAAGTTCTTCGAGTACTCGCACGCCCGGCTGCCGCTGGTGGTCAGCGACGTGCGGACCATGGCCGCCACCGTGCGGGAGACCGGTCAGGGCGAGGTGTTCCGGGCCGCCGACGTCGACGACTTCGTCCGCGCCGTGGGCGCCGTGCTCGCCGACCCCGCCCGCTACCGCGCCGCGTACGACCGGCCGGGTCTGCTGGAGAGCTGGACCTGGCGGGCGCAGGCCGAGGTGCTGGACGGCGTCTACCACCGGCTGCTGGCGGACGCCGGACCGCCCTCGGCGCCCGACCCCGCGACGCCCGGCGCGCCCCTGCCCGACCGGCCGACCGCCCAAGGAGCGATCCGATGACCGCGCCCGACGTCAGCGTCGTCGTCCCCGTCTACAACACCATGCCGTACCTGCGGAAATGCCTCTCCTCGCTGCTGGAGCAGACCATCGGTCACGAGCGGATGGAGATCGTGGCGGTGGACGACGGCTCCGCCGACGGGGGCGGTCGGCTGCTGGACCGGCTCGCCGCCCGGCACCCCGGCACGGTCAAGGTGCTGCACCAGCCCAACTCCGGCGGCCCGGCCGCCCCCTGCAACCGGGGACTGGAACTGGCCACCGGCCGGTACGTCTTCTTCCTCGGCTCCGACGACCACCTCGGGCCGGAGGCGCTGGAACGGCTGGTCGCCGCGGCCGATCGGCACGGCTCGGACGTGGTGCTGGGCAGGGTGGTCGGGGTCAACGGCCGGCACGTCTTCTCCGACGTCTTCGCCGCCGGGAACGCGGTCGACGTGGACCTGTTCGACTCGGCGCTGCCCTGGGCCCTGGCGAACACGAAGCTGTTCCGGCGGGAGCTGGTCGACCGGCACGGGTTGCGCTTCCCCGAGGACATGCCGGTCCTCAGCGACCAGCCGTTCACCCTCGAAGCCTGCTACCGGGCCCGGCGCATCTCGGTGCTCGCCGACTACGACTACTACCACGCGGTACGCCGGCTCAACGCCCGCAACATCACCTACCACAGCCGGGTGTCGGCCCGGCTGGTCAGCGTCGAACGGCTCTTCGCGTTCGTCGCCGCGCTCATCCCGGCCGGCCCCCGGCGCGACGCGGTGCTGCGCCGCCACGTCGGGCTGGAACTGGCCAACCTGGTGGGCGACGACTTCCGCCGGCTGGACCGGGCCGACCAGGAACAGGTGCACGCGGTGGTCCGCCGGCTGGTCGACCGGTACGTCACCGACGACCTGCGGGACCGGCTCGACATCGAGGCCCGGCTGCGGCTCGGCGCGGTGACCGCGGGCGGCGTGGACGACCTGCTCGCCGTCATCGACCAGGACGCCGAACGCGGCGTCCCCCCGACCGTGGTCGAGAACGGCCGGTGGCACGCCGGCTACCCGGGCGCCTGGACCGGCGGCTGGGCCGACGTCACCGACGTCCGGGCCGACTGGCTGGCCAAGCTCGACACGGTCGAGGTGACCTGGCAGGGCGGGCTCACCCTCGCGGTGACCACCCGCAGCCCGTACCCCCGGTTCGCGGCCGAGGCCGGGCCGGTCCGGCTGGTCGCCGGGCAGCTCCCCGGCACCACCCTGCTGGACGCCACCGACCCCACCGGCCGGACCGTCCGCACCGACTTCCCGGTGGACCGGCTGCTGGCCGCCAGCGCGGCGACCGGCCAGCGGCACCCGGTCCGCGCCGAGCTGACCGGCACACACGGCCGGGGCAGCGCCCCGGTCCGCGCGCCGCGGCTGGCCACCGGCCGTCCCCGCCTGCTCCGGCACGG
>NZ_JAEVHJ010000197.1:0-12548 GCF_016802855.1 Micromonospora sp. ATA51
CACTCCGTCGACGGTGCCGCCGCGGGTCGCCGCGGCCATGCTCAGGGTGGCCTGGGTCAGGTCGGCGTCGTGGTGGGCGCTCATCGCGTAGCCGAGCAGCCGGCGGGAGTACAGGTCGATCACGGTGGCGAGGTAGAGCTTGCCCTCGTCGGTGACGACCTCGGTGATGTCGCCGCACCACAACACATCCGGTGCGACGGCGGTGAACTGCCGCCGGACCCGGTCCGGGGCCACCGGCCGTTTGCCCTGCCTGGTGAGGCTGCGTCGGCGCCTCGGTGTGCGTCCGGCCAGGCCGAGCGCGGCCATCCGCGCCGCGACGGTGTTGACCGACACCTGCCACCCGTCGGCGTGCAGATCCTGGGCCACTCGGGGAGAGCCGTACGTGCCACCCGAGGCGTCGAAGGAGACCCGGATCGCCTCATCGAGGGCGTCGCGGCGGGTCTGCCGCGCGGTGGGCTGCCGGTCACGCCACTTGTAGAACCACGACTCGGACAGCCCCAGCGCCCGGCAGGTCACCGCGTGCGGCACGGCGTGCTCGGTCCTCTGAGCGGAGACGAAGCGGGCCACACTCACTTCGTCGCCTCCTTGACCCACAGGACCACAGATCGCTTGAGCACGTCGCGCTCCATCGCCAACTCGGCGTTTTCCCTGCGCAGCCTGACCAGCTCGGCGCGTTCGTCCTCACCAAGACCGCCCGCGGCCGCCTCACCGCGGGCCCGCCGATCCTGCGCCACCCAGTTGGCCAGAGTGCCGTCGTTGATCCCCAGATCCCGGGCGACCTGCGCGATTGGCTTGCCCGTCTCCCGCACGATCCGCACCGCGCCCTCACGGAACTCCCGGTCGAACCGTCTCCTCGTCTCAGCCATGACCATCTATCCCCTTAGGTCCGGCCTCCACGCTATCGGGGGAACCTCATCACGCCTTGGTGTCGATCATTGATGTCTTCAGCAACATCCATGATCACGCCAAGGCCGCGCTCACTGTCCACAGTGCACAGACCGATCCCGAGCCAAACCCGCAGCTAATCGAGCCGGCAGGTTAAACGACAAGCTAAGGTGGCTCCGCCGAAGATGAGGTACGGCCACCGTTCGCCGGAGCGCTGCGGCTGCGGGCGAAGAGGCTGGGTCGGCAGGTTCCATCCCGGAGGTGCAGCAGCCACTCCCTTGCGGCCGGGCCAGCGCGGCGGGGGGTGGTGCGATGTCGAGTCAGCCATCGTGCAATGCCTCCGCTGGCGCGTGATGGTTGCTGTTCGGCTGTCACCCGGGCGGGACTGCGGGGGTCGAGCAGTCCCACCCGGTCGAAAGGTCGCGCACCTCGGCCTTCCCGATCCACAGGCGCCGCCCGCTTGTGCGCCGTTACACCCGCGGCGCGGCCACCATCCGCAAGTCATCCAGGGAGGTACACATGTCCCAGCTCAACCCCACGCCGGCGACCCCGCCCCGCCCGCTCGAGTCGAAGGTGACGGCCGCGACGGTCGGCGCCGGCGGCAGCGCGGGCCGCCCCGGTCACACCGACCTGGCGCAGCGCCGGCGGAGCCTCGTGCTGGTCTTGCTCGCCGTGCCGGTTCCGCAAGGCGGTTGGGGTCGTGCAGGGTCGGGATCCCTTGATTCCCAGTGGCGCACCAAATCAGAAGCAGGACCATGGCTCCTGCGTTTCGGTGCCAGGCCAAAAGGAAGGAACGTTTGTCGTGAAGTGTCAGAGGAGTCTCGGCCGGGCCGAGACTCCTCTGACATCTCTTACTGACAGGGGGTGTCAGGCCGCGCAGGTGATCGGCTGGAGACCCTTCGACTGGAGTACCTGGTTGAAGGCGGGCACGTCGGTCGTAACGATCTCGTCGAGCCGGTCGAGTTGCTTCTGAAGTTGGCCGGACAGCTCCTCCAGGACCTCGTAGCTCTGGTCCGTCGGCGGGCTCTGCGTGCTCTCGATGACGCCGCGCAGCCCGGCCATCTTGTTGTTCAGCTTGATGGGGAAGTTGAGCGGGTCTTGTCCGCTGCGCAGGCGGGTCTGGTACAGCTCGTTCTCCACAACTGACAGGGCGTCCTGGAGCCTGTTCCCGGCGGCCGTGACGGCGTCGTCGCCCGACTGTTCGATCCGGTCGGCGATCTGGCCGGAGCAGTCACGAATTGCGATGACGCCGTTGTTCGCGTCGCTGGTGCGATCGACGGCTTCCTTTGCCAGTTTGAACTGTGCGAGCAGGTCGGCGTCGCTGACCTGGGTGAGCCGCGAGTCCCGCAGGATTTCGAAGCTTTGGTCCAGAGACTGCCCGTTGGCGGTGAGCCGGACACCGTGCGTGCCGACTGGCGCTTGCGCGCCGGTCGAGTTCGCCGACCAGTAGATGAGACCGGGGAAGCTCGTTGAGCCCGGATACCGCAGGTTCCAGTTTTGGGTTCGGGTGCCCGCAGTGGTCGGCAGGTTGACGGTTTGGATCACCTCTCCTTGCGCGTCGAGGAACGACATCGTGGCCGACTCGACCGGTTGTTTGATCGTGTAGCTGACCGTGGCATTGCTGCTCACCCCGCGGACCGGGTTGTTCGGGTCCTTGAGGATCGCCAGGTCGTTCTCCTGGTCTGGTGCGGTGTTCGTCGGTGGGATCACCGCGGGTGGCGGGCTCACCGACGGCAGCGGCGTCACTGGTGGCACCGTTTGCTCGAAGTCGGCGATGTCGTTCCGCGTTGTCTTCGGGGTCAGCTGACGCAGCAGTGTGGCGCCGTCGTCGAGCACCCAGAAGCTGCGGCCGTGGGTGGCGATCACCAGGTCGCCGTTCTTCACCGTGAGGTCGGTCACGGGGATGTCTGGCAGGTTGAGCGACAGGGGTTGCCAGTTGTCGCCGTCATTGAACGACACGTACACGCCGTGCTCGGCGGCGGCGTACAGCAGCCCCTTGCGCTCGGGGTCCTCCCGCACGGCGTAGATCCAGTCGTTGTCGGCGATGCCGTTCGTGACCTCCTCCCAGGATGCTCCCCCGGAATGCGTCCGGTAGATGTACGGCCGGAAGTCGTCCAGCCGGTACCGGTGGGCGGAAACGTATGCCGTGTCGGTGTTGTGGTGCCCGGCGTCGATCATGCTGACGGTGCTGTACTTCTCCAGCCCTGGCGGGGTGACATTGCGCCACGCCTGCGGCCGCGGCCCGGGGCTACCGCCCTGCCGGGTGACGTGCACCAGGCCGTCGTCGGAGCCGGTCCAGATGACGTTGGGGTCACGGGTGGACGGCGCGATCGAAAAGACCGTCGCGAAGTACTCGACGCTGGTCTGGTCCTTGGTGATCGGCCCGCCGGAGTCACCGAGGGTCTCCGGGTCGGCGTAGGTGAGGTCCGGGCTGATCCGCTGCCAGCTCTGCCCGCTGTTGGTGCTCTTGTAGACGTACTGGGAACCCGCGAACACCGCGTTCGGCTCCGCCGGGTTCGTCATGATCGGGTACGTCCACTGGAACCGCTCCTTGATGTCCTTGGCCGGAGAGCCCATGGGGTTGTCCGGCCAGACGTCGATGCGGCGCGAGCCGATCCCGCTGAGACCACTGCGGTCGAGGCGGGTCAGGTTACCGCCGTAGTTGCCGGCGTAGAAGACGTTGGAGTCCCGGGGGTCCACGGCGACGTAGCTGCTCTCGCCGCCGCCCACGGTGAAGTTGCCGGTGCCTCCGGTGCTGGACACGCAGACGGTCGATCGGTCTTGCTGGGCGCCGCACACGAGGTAGGGGTCGTTGTTCGTCGTGGCGACGTGGTACATCTGGGCCGTCTGGTAGTCCTGATCGGTCCAGTTGGCGCCGCCGTTGGTCGAGACGTTCGCGCCGCCGTCGTTGCCCTCGATCATCCTGCGGTTGTTGTTCGGGTCGATCCACAGGTCGTGGTTGTCGCCGTGCGGTGTGGAGATCGTCTGCCAGTTGGCGCCGGCGTCGTCGGAGCGGTAGAAGGAGGTGTTGAGGACGTAGACCCGGTCACGGTTCACCGGGTCGGCGTAGATGCGGGTGTAGTAGAACGCCCGCTGGCGTAGGTTCGCGCTGTCGTCGACCAGTTGCCAGGTGGCTCCGGCGTCGTCGGACCGGAACATCCCGCCGTTGGCCGCTTCGATGACGGCGTAGACCCGGTTGGAGTCGGCACCGGAGACGCTGATGCCGATCTTGCCCAGTGGGCCGTCCGGCAGGCCCAGGTTGTTGGTCAGCTCGGTCCAGGTGCTTCCGCCGTCGGTGGACTTGAACAGGCCACTCGAATCCCCGCCACTGTTGAGCAGCCACGGCTTGCGGTAGGCGTGCCACAGTGCGGCGTACATCACCTGTGGGTCCGCCGGGTCGATCGACAGGTCCACCGCGCCGGTGAGGTCGTCGCGGTAGAGGGTCCGCTGCCAAGTTTCGCCGCCATCAGTGGAGCGGAATACGCCGCGCTCGGTGTTGGGGCCGAATCCGTGGCCAAGCGCGGCAACGAACACTCGGTCACAGTTGGTGGGATCCACCCGGACGCGGCCGATCATCTGGGTGTCGGTGAGGCCCATGTGCTTCCACGTCGTGCCGCCGTCGGTGCTCTTGTAGACACCGTCACCAGGCAGGACATCGCCGCGGAACTCGACCTCGCCCATGCCGATGTAGACGATGTCGGGATTGGTGGGGCAGACCTCGATCGCGCCGACCGAGGCGCTCGTGATCTGGCCGTCGGTGACCGGTGACCAGTTCGCGCCGCCGTCGGTGGTCTTCCACAAGCCACCGCCCGTGGCGCCGAAGTAGTACTCGTTCGGGCGGGCGGTGCTGCCGGCCACGGCGATCGATCGGCCGCCGGTCGTCGGGCCGATGTTGCGCCACTGCAGCGACTCGTAGAGGCCGGGGTCGACGAGTTTCTTACCCGACGCGGCGGCCGGGCCGGTCGCGGTTCCGAGCCCGGCGACGGCCAGCAGTAGCGCGAGGAACGCGGTCATGGCTCGCCATGGCCACCCGGGCTGCAGCTTTCCATCGGCGCGTAATAGTTCGGATGGTTTTCCCACTCGCTGATCTGCGGATTCAGTCATGAGGTAGTCCCCCTGGGTGTGACGCGGATGTCGATGGCGATGCTTTGCCCTGGTCGTGTGGTAGTCGCCGGGTGGTCGCACATCCGGACGTCAGTCATTCCGATCGAGCTGCAGCTTCCACATGCTGCGCCCGTAGGTCGCCGCGTAGAGCGTGTTGGTCGACGCCTGGTATTCGAGGTCGTTGACCGGAACCCGGGGCAGGCCCCGCCCGAGGTGGTACCACCGCACGTTCGGGTTCTGGCTGTTCGCCTTGGCCACGTTCGCGGTGAAGACGCCGAGGTCGGTGGCGACGAAGACCCGGTTGCGGTTGAGCGGGTCAATGACGATGTCCTGGGTGGGCGCCATCGACAGGTTGCCGCTGATATCGACCCAGTCGGCGCCGCCGTCCGTGGTTCGTAGGACGTGGGCGTCGTTGTCGGCGTTTCGCAGCCCGGAGTACGTCACGTACGCCACGTTCGCGTCCCTCGGGTCGATGGCCACCCGGGTGACCCAACGATCCGGCAGGTCAGGGTCGGTGAAGCGGGTCCAGGTCCGGCCGAGGTCCTTGCTGCCCCACAGCCAGCCATCGTCCGTGCCGGCGTAGATGACGTTCGGGTTCGACGGGGCCGCGGCCACCGTGGTGATCGTGCCGAACGGGTACGACGGGTCGGTGCTCGAATCCGGGTTGCTGAGGCTCGGGCTGATCACCGACCAGGACCCTGTCTGTGCCCGGTTGATCGACCGGTTGAGGATGTTGCCGCCGTAGTAGACGACCGCCGGGTTGTTCGGGTCCAACTGGACCGGCGTCTGCCAGTTGCGGCGCTGCGAGACGGTCTGGTTGGTGAAACTCGAGCTGTTGTTCCCCGCGTTCACCGAGCGCGAGCAGTTGCCGAACTGCGAGCACGCGTACACGAAGTTGTGGTCGGTCGGGTCGATCAGCGTGTAGAGGCCGTCGCCGCACCCGCCGTACGACCCCCAGTCTCCCGTGACGACGCCAGCCGAGTTCCACGAGCGGAGGCAGCCGTTGTCCTGGGCGCCCCCGACGATCCGGTCGGGGTCCTGCTCGCTGACGTCGGTGGTGTAGAACTGGGTCCAGGGCTCGTTCAACGCCTCGGTCCAGGTTGCGCTGGCGCCGTTTTCGACCGACCAGTAGAAACCGCCGTCGTTGCCCTCATAGGCTCGGCTCGGCGTTGTCGGGTCCCAGGCCATCGCATGGTGGTCGGCGTGAAGGTTGCCGACGTTAGCCCAGGTGGACCCCCCGTTCTGGGACAGCCGCAGGCTGACACCGGCGATGAACACCCGGTCAGGGTTAGCTGGGTCGACCCAGGTCTTCGACGTCCACACCGTGTCGCCGCCCGGGCTGGCGTTCGTCATCGTGCGGAACGTCGCCCCGCCGTCGTCGGAACGGTAGAACCCACGGAAGCCGCGTTGCGTTTGTCCCCCACCGCTTGCGGTCTGGTTCCAGTTGCCGGTCGTGATGTAGACGCGGTTCGGGTCACTCGGCGCGATCGCGACCGCCATCCGGGCCTGCGCTGTCGTCGTCTGGTTGTCACTCGACGCGAACCCGATCGTGTCGCCAGGGGTGAACGAGGCTATGCGGTCGTTCTCCAACCGGGTCCAGGTGGCGCCACCATCGGTGGAGAGATAGATGCCAGTGCCTGGTCCGGCGTAGCAGCGGCACAGCGACTCGCGGTGGTGGTCCCACATCGGCACGAAGAGCTTGTCCGGGTTGGTCGGATCCATGGCGATGTCGGTAGCGCCCGTGAAATCGTTGAGGCCTTGCAGGACCCGGGTCCAGGTCGCGCCGTAGTCCGTCGACTTGTACAGCCCACGTACACCGCCAGGGGCGAACAGCGAGCCGCCGGCCGCGACGTACACGATGTTCGGGTCCTGCGGGTTGAAGCGGATCGCGCCGATGGTGCTGGACCCCTGCAGCCCGATGCGGGTCCAGGTGGCACCGTGGTCGGTCGACCGGTAGAGCCCGTCGCCGCCGTAGCTCAGGCTGCCGCCGCCGGGGTTGACCTCGCCCGTCCCGACCCAGACGTCGCCGTTCGGCGCGACTGTCACCGCGCCGATCGAATGCGGGAAATCATCCGGCCACGCATTGGTCATGTTGACGCCGGCGTCGTCGCTGCGCCAGACACCTGCCGTGGACACGCCCAAGTAGACGCGGCCGGGCTGCGTCGGGTCAGGCGCGATATCGGTTACCCGGCCGCCGACGTTCGACGGTCCGACGACGGACCAGTTCGGGTCGGCGAGCCCGTGCAGCTCCGGTGGAATCGCCGCGGCCTGCTGCGCGGCCAGTTCGAGGTCGCCGGTCGTGATGACGTCGCCCGGTACCTGCCGGGAGTCGAGATAGACGTCGCGCAGCTCCGACTCGTCCTCCTCCCCCGCCTCCTCGCAGTTCGTCCCGAAGTCCGGGTCGTCGGCGTCGCATGCGACGATGTTGTTCGGATCGTCCGCGTCGGCTGCGACTGCCAGCATGGACGGTGCTGCAGCCCCGACGGCAGCCAGCACAACAGCCGCCACGAGGACCGCGATCCTTTGTCTCATTCCCCTCACCCCGCTCGTCCGTCTCGGAAATGCACCTCGCCGGCCCACGCGCAGTTCCCAATCGAGGGCCTAGTGGCCCAGCAGGGGCTGGGCCTGTTAGAGCATCGACCCGCATCGATCAGCTGCCGGGCGGGTCTATCGATCAAGCAAAATGAAACGTTACGCGCGGGGTGCTGACATCACCGTCATTCGATTTCCTGAGGTGCTCGGAAGTCTGACCGGCCCCATCGGCCGTTCGACCGATGGGGACTCCCCTGTACGGGTAATCGTGAGCCGCAGCGAGGGTTAAAAGGCGGTGTTGGATGACCGCGCGGCCGCCCCTGCCTGCCGTGGCCGAGGTCGACACGGGTCGGGGCGCACGGGCGTCGTCTTCCGGTGGGCGACCGCCTCGGGGGCGACGATGGTCGGAGGTGGGTGGCGTCGATGGAGGCCGGGCTATAAATTCGTTCGCTGCGCTCAACTCTGAAGAAGCGCACCCCCGGAGCTGGCACCGCTCGCTCCGGGGGCGCCGTTGCCTTCGCTAATCGTCGGCGTTCAGATCGTCGTGCTGTGCACTGACGACCGACAACGCGCGGGAGGCTGCCTCAACTCGCGGCACGGCGTTCTGCGGGAGGTGTCGGTAGCTGGCAACGACGACGACTTCGGCCCGGCCGTGGACCATCATCCTCTGCACCTCCTGCCAGCGGGTCTGGTCGCGGTTGTCCCGGACCAGACCGACGAGCTGGTAGTCGTGGCTGCTGCACCAGTTCAAGCACATGCGCTCCCAGCGCCGCATGTCCGGCCCCTCAGGGAGGTAGATGACTGCTTTCAGCATGTCGATCTCCTGATCATCTCGATGGGACTGACCGTGATCAGGAGCGCAGCGCGGTGGTGGGGGCGCACGTTGGACTGAGCGTCCGGTGGCCCGCTCGTTTCTTGCCGGGGTAGCCCGTCCGCAGATTTCAGGACCAGGCCCGGCGTAGGCGAGGACGGCGCTAGCCCGAACGTGAGCGGCGAGATCGCTTCCGGTCGCCGCGGTAGCGACGGTGACGGTGACGACCTGTCGCGCCGAGGGCTGGGAAGGCGCTGGGGGCTGGCAACCCGGCCGGAAGGATCCGCTAACGCGGCGTGACTTCGAACGGGCCCCAGGCCCCGCACGGGACATGCGCAGCGACGCCCGCGCAGCGGGCATTCCGTCGCCCGCCGCCGGCGCCGCGATGGGCGCCCAGCCCGAGCCGCCAGTGGAAGACGCCGGCAGTACCGCGACCGGCGCTACGAGGAGCTTGGCGTGCTGGTCCTCGTGGCGGCGTTGCTCCCCTATTGCCCGCGACCTGACGACCTTTGGTGGCTTGGGCGCCTTGCCCTTTAGCGGCTTGCGCTTCGGTGCCGCGATACTCGTCGGCCTGGCCGACATTTCGTCCAGGTTCACGGCCAGGCCCTTGCCTGCCTGGCCGCCGTGCCCCTTGTGACCCCGCGCGTCGGCGCGGCCGTCCTGCCCGGCGCGATCCACGGCCGCCCCGAGGGCTGCCGGCGACGGATCCGCATACGCGGCCTCGGCATTAAGCAGCAGCCACAAGCCACACCCAGCGGCAGCGGACAGGACCAGGAGAGAGAGCCGTTTCATCCCGCCAGCCTGTCCCGGCCGGTGCAGTCCATGCGGGCGCGGGAACCTCCGCAAGCTTGGCTCGGCCGGGCGACCAGCCTCTGTCACCATGCCCCCTCCACTAGTCAGGCAGGCGGACCAGACAAATGGAGCGGGTTTGGAGCGGAGGAACCCATCAATTTCAACGGCGTCCGGGTTCCTGCGCACCGTTACGCTTTGTGCCGCAGGTCACAGGCGCACACTCGCAAATGTTCCAATGCGCGCGCAACTGTCATGTTTCACCGGCGACCAGTCCGGCATGAGCCCAGTCCACCATCGGCCGCTGACTGCAGAGTGGCCAAGAAGGATGAACGCCGTGGCCGAAGGTCGTTATGGAGTGGACAGCGTCCTCACGGCGCTTCCCACCCGACTCTCGTCAGGAGGGCATCGTGACGTGCCCGGCTATCAGGGATGACCGGTGGGTGATCACCGCGAGGACACGTTCAAGGTGTTTGCCGCCAACGCCCGCACCTCGTCAATCGAACAGCACCAGGGCACGTCCATCCGGCCCGGGCGCCTGTGCGGCGTCATCGCGTCGCAACGGATAGCTTCAGCCACGGGAGCCCAGCGCCCCGCTAAGTTGCCAGCGGCGGGCCGCCTACAAGCGCTACGGCTCAGTGACGCACCTTTTCGCTTGTGCGAGCCTGCTGATTGCGGCGATGCCGGCACTGCGGGCCCACCGAAGGTCACAGGTCGGGACAGGCCTAATACTCCAACGTCACTTGATCTTGACACGGCAGTCTCAAAAATTGTCCGGCGGCGGTCCGACGAGGGGTTCGCCAATGTCCGGCAGTCTACGGCTGCGTGGACGAAGGTCACTTCCCCAGCGCGCGCACCGCAGTCGAAGACACCGCGGCCAATTCGGGCTGCGCAGGCAGAAATACCGTGGGGACACCCAGCGACTGGTTCACCGCGGCGAGCTGGTACTCGGCCCGAAGGTCCGTGGTGTGACGCACGCCGCGGACGATCACTCCTACTTCATGGCGACGGCAGTAGGTGGAGGTCAACCCGCTCCAGGCCGCAACGATGACGGAGGTCCACTCGACCGGCAAAATGGCCCGAACAGCGGCCGCTCGCTCCTCTTCGTCGGTGCCCGGATGCTTGATGCTGTTGACCGCGACGAGCACGACCACTTCGTCGAAAAGGTCGCGTGCCCGGTTCACCACATTCAAATGCCCGGGAGTGAAGGGATCAAAGCTGCCGGGGTAGACGGCTCGCACACGTACGCGACCGGGGGTGCGTGCTATCGAACGTGGCCCTGCCGATGGTTCAGGTGTCACGGCCCCAAGACCCGCTGCGCATCGCGGATGACCTGCTCAGAGGCCAGTGGGGCTGCGCCGCCCTCGACAGCGGCGCCGACCCCGCCGTCGTCAGCCGATGGATCGCCGACGTCCTAGCAGAACAGGTCACTGCCGACGCCAAGCTGCGACGCCTCAACGGACGCCAGACAATGAGCCCCGACGAGATCCGCCACATCGTGGAAACCCTGGGAAACATCACGGCCGTACTCCGCGACGCCAACCCCGCCGACAGGGCCCTGATCTACCGCGAATTGGGGCTGAACCTGACCTACCGGCCGACAGCCCGCACGGTATCCGCTCAGGCAAACCCAAGTGGATCATGTACTAAATTGTGTCCGAGGGGGGACTTGAACCCCGCAGCCCCGGACCTCTGACCTGGGCCAATTCTATCGACCCTGCTCAGCGTGTGTCTACTCGTGGCCGGTTGTGGCCGCTTGTAGCTCTCTGTTCCCCGCCGCGTTCCCGCCGGGATCACCGTTGATCTTGCCCACGCGAAGGGGGCCGGCCCAGCGGACCGGCCCCCAGCTGTACGGCTACGGTCGCTCAGCGACCCCGTGCACCGTGTCGGCCGCGTCGACCGGCACCTCTTCCCACGTCCAGTTGCCGCCCATCACCACGTACCGGCCGTGCTCGTCCGGCTCGATCCGCAGGTACTCCTCGTCCTCGCCGAAGGCGCGGCGGTCGACGACGATCACGTCACCGTCCCAACTCATCTCCGGCACGTCCGTGTTCAGGTACAGCTCCAGCTTGTCACCGGTCAGCCCGGACGCCTCCAGCAGCCGCCGGTTGTGCCGTCGGGCCATCTCCTGGTCGGTCACCACCGCGGCGGCGACCTCGCGGGTGCAGGACCACACCGCCCAGCCGTTCCACCGCCGGATCAGCGTGCCGGCGTACACCGACTCGAAGCGCCGGCCGCCGTCGTAGGGGTACTCCAGCCACTCCCCCGCGAAGTACCCGGACTCGCCGGGCTGGAGGAACGGGTCGAGGTCGAGCGGCACGCCCGTCTCCGGTCGCTTCTCAAGGGTCAGTTCCACGTGAACTCCTTCGTCGTCAGAACAGGGTTGGGGCCGGCGTTTCGCGCCGCCGGTCCAGTTCGCGTACGTCCTTGCCGGTCTGGTCCTCCCACCACGCGGCGAACATGCGCCGGTGGCACCAGTTGTCCGGCGGCGGCACGTTCAGGTCGCAGAAGCAGAGCAGGACCAGGCGGTCACTGCCGGCCGCGTCCGCGATCTCCGCCAGCTGGTCGGAAATCAGGTCCACCCCGGCGGCCTCCAGCCGCTCCAGGTAGATGTGCCGGTACGGCCCTTCCTGCATCCGCAGCATCGCGTAGCTCGGGGCGAGGAGCCGGGCGAACCCGGCCAGGTCGTACGGCAGCGGGAACCGGGGCTTGCCGACCGTCGTCCGGACCGGCGCGCCCTGGTCGGGCCTGAACCGCTGGTAGCGGTTCGTGAACAGCTGCACTTCAACCTCCATGTTGAGGCGTCTCGTGGTCGGTGTAGAGCTGCCCCCAGGCTCGGGATCAGCTCGTCCAGGTGAGCGCCCAGCGTGTCCACGGCGGACGCGACCACCGACGGCGGACCCGTGATCGTCAGCAGCTCCAGCTCCACGATCCCGTCGCCGTGGGCGGCGTCGACCGTCTCGCCGTCGGGCAGCGGCGGCAGCGGCAGGACCGCCTTCGCCTCCACCAACGGCGTGTAGACCCCGCCCCGGAACCTCAGGACCGCGGTCATGCTGCTTCTCCCATCGCCAGCCGCTTCACGCGGCACTTCGGTCCGACCCGCTCGGCGCGAGCACGCGGCGTCCGTAGTGGACGTCCGCAGTCCTCGCACTCCACGGGCTCTTCGTCGGGGCTGGCCGCCACCTGGTCAGGCATCGGCTACCTCCTCCCTCGCAGCCGGGCGGCGATCGCCCGGCACCATCCGCGGTCGACCCCGAGCCGTGCGGCCACCTCGTCGGCCGTGTAGCCGTCGACGAGGTACCTCGTGGCCAGGGTCGCCACCCGGTCGTCGACCGGCGGGGCGTCGGCCGCCGGACGGGCGGCCGTCGGCCGGCCCCGGCGCGGCGCAGCTCGGCTCCCGTCTCGCGCCGGGTGGCGCGGGCCCGGC
>NZ_JAEVHJ010000198.1:0-12444 GCF_016802855.1 Micromonospora sp. ATA51
GGGTCGGAGTTGAAGGTGGCCTTCGCGACCTCGCCGTCGAAGAGCGTGCCGCCCCACTGGTGCAACAGCGAGTAGAAGGTCATCCCGCCGGTGAACTGGCCGGCCGCTCCGCGTAACCGAAGGTGGTCACCGGGCCTCCCCGATCGAGGCGGGGCACGGCCGCACCGGATGCCGCGGCGTCGCGGCGGGACCGGGTACGCCCCGGTCGGGCAGGGCCGTTCCGGGACGTGCCGACGGGCGGCAGATCCCCTTGAGGTGCTGGTCCAATGCGCTCACAGGCACGGGGGCCTCCTCGGGCTGAGGGGTGTCGACTCACGGCAAATGGGGTGAGCCGACCCGAGTGATGATAGGGGCCAACGTCACCCGCGCGTGGCAAGTCCGTTACACAGGGCGGAAGTATTTCCCTCCCCGTCGCACGAATGGCGGACCCGTTGTCCGTCGTGTGCGGTTGACTTTGCCGGCGAAAGCTGGTCGCAGTGGAAGGTCCTGGTCGGAGCGATTTCGACCCGCCGCTCGGCGTGTCGCGCCGGGCCTGCCGGGCCGGCGTCGACGGGGGCGGGGGAAGGAGGTCGGGCGGTCGCCGCCCCAGTCCCGTGAGCGGGACCGGACAAACCGTCCCGGGCGTACGGACGCGCGGGCATGGTCGGCCGGCGGCCACTATGCCAGACTCAGCCACCGTGCAGGACGCAGCCGACAGCTCCGCGCCCAACCTCGCCGACCGGCTCCGGCGGGCGGCGCTGGCCCACGCCGACCGCCCCGCGTTGCGCTGGCGGGAGCAGACCCTCACCTGGTCCGAACTGGACGCCGCGGTGACCGCCACGGCCCGGGCGCTCGCCGCCTCGGCGCCGGCCGCCCCGCCCGGCGACCGGCACCCACCCCGGGTGGCCGTGTCGTTCGGCAACACGCCGGACTTCGTGGTCAGCTACCTGGCGGTGCTGCGCGCCGGGCTGGTCGCGGTGCCGGTCAACCCCGGGCTCACCGCCCGGGAGCTGCGGCACGTGCTCGCCGACTCCGGCGCCGCCGTGCTGATCTGCGCCCCGGAGGTCCGCGACCGGGTCGCCGGCCTCGCCGCCGAGCTGCCCGCGCTGACCGCCGTGCACACCGCCCCGCCGGTGACCGACGGCGACGCCCGGGAGGAGTTCCCGACCCGGGGCGGGGAGGAGCTGGCGGTGCTGCTCTACACCTCGGGCACCGAGGGCCGGCCCAAGGGGGCGATGCTGTCGCACCGGGCGCTGGCCGCCAACCACGAGCAGGTCGGCCGGATCACCCCGCCGGTGGTCGGGCCAGACGACACCGTGCTGCTCGCGCTGCCGCTCTTCCACGCGTACGGGTTGAACTCGGGGCTGGGGGCGGTCGTCCACCACGGCGCGACCGGGGTGCTCGTCGACGACCTCGGCCCGACCGGAGCGCTCGCCGAGCTGGCCCGGCACCGGGTCAGCGTGCTGGTCGGCGTACCGTCGATGTTCCTGACCTGGGCCGACGCGGACCGCGAGGCGGTGGCGGCGGCGATGGCGTCGGTCCGGGTGGCGGTCTGCGGCGCGGCGCCGCTGCCGCCGGCCACCGCGGCGCGGTTCGCCGAGGTCGCCGGCCGCCCGTCGCACGTCGGGTACGGCCTGACCGAGACCGCCCCGGTGCTCACCTCCACCCTGGTCGGCGGGGAGCCGAAGCCCGGCTCGATCGGCCGTCCGCTGCCCGGCGTCGAGGTGCGCCTGGTCGGGCCCGACGGGGTCGACCTGTGGCGGGACGGAGTCGCCACGCCCGAGGAGGATCCGGACGAGCCGGACCTCGCCGACGACGGGCCGGGCACCGACCCGGGCGAGATCGTGGTCCGGGGCGCGAACCTCTTCGCCGGTTACTGGCCGGACGGCCGGGGCGGCCCGGACGGCGACGGCTGGTGGGCCACCGGCGACATCGCGTACGCCGACGAGGACGGTGACCTCTTCCTGGTCGACCGGCTCGGCGAGCTGATCCTGGTGAACGGCTTCAACGTCTACCCGCACGAGGTGGAGCTGGTGCTGGACGCGCATCCCCAGGTGGCCGAGTCGGCGGTCCTGGGGGTGCCGCACTCGCGGACCGGGGAGACTGTCCGGGCGTACGTGGTACGGGCGCCCGGCTCCGCGGTGACGGAGGCGGACCTGCTCGGCCACTGCGCCGCCAACCTGGCCCGGTTCAAGTGCCCGACCGCGGTCGAGTTCGTCGACGCGCTGCCGCACTCGGCGATCGGCAAGGTACGCAAGACCCAGCTCCGCCCGTCGGCGCCCCCGGTGCCGTCGCCGGCGCCGCCGACCGACACCCGCACGGAGGTACCCGATGTCCACTGACGCCCGGCTCACCCTGATCACCCGGCCCGGCTGCCACCTCTGCGACGACGCGAAGGCGGCGCTGGACCGGGTGGTGGCGGTCACCGGCGACCGGTGGGTCGAGAAGGACGTGACCGGCGACATCGAGCTGGAACGCGAGTACGGGGACCGGCTGCCGGTGGTGCTGCTCGACGGCAAGGAGCACGGCTACTGGCGAGTCGAGGAGGACCGGCTGCTGCGGGACCTGACCACCCCACAGCTCTGATCCCGTCGGCGGGCTCGATTATGGTGCTGCGATGACCCCTGCGCGGCGCCACCTGGTGTGGGACTGGAACGGCACCCTCCTCGACGACCTCGACCTGGTGGTCCGGGCCACGAACGTCGCCTTCGCCAGCGCCGGCGGGCCGGCCGTCAGCACCGACGAGCACCGGGTGCGGTTCCGCCGGCCGATCGCCGACTACTACGCCGAGATGCTGGGCCGGGCGATCGACGACGAGGCGTTCGGCCGGCTCGACCGGATCTTCCACGACGCGTACCGCGCGGAGCTGACCAGCTGCGCCCTGGCCGCCGACGCGACCGCCGCGATCGCGGCCTGGCCGGGCAGCCAGTCGCTGCTCTCCATGTGGTTCCACGACGAGTTGGTGCCGACGGTGCACACCTACGGCCTGACCCCGCACTTCACCCGGGTGGACGGGCTGCGGTCGACGGTCGGCGGCGGCTTCAAGGCGCAGTGGCTGGAGAAGCACCTGGCCGAGCTGGGCCTCTCCGGCGGTGCGGTGGTGCTGATCGGCGACTCGCTCGACGACGCCGACGCGGCCGAGAGCGTCGGGGCCGCCTGCGTCCTCTACACCGGTGGCCTCTCCGACCCCGCCCGCCTCCGCGCCTCCGGCCACCCCACCGCCGACACCCTCACCGAAGCGGTAACCCTCGCCCGCACCCTCCCCGACCGCCCCTGACCCGGGGTCAGGCGCGGAGGTGGGTGAGGACGGCGAGGACCCGGCGGTGGTGGTGGGTGGCGTCCGGGGGGAGGTTGAGCTTGGTGAAGATGTTGCGGACGTGCTTCTCGACCGCGCCGTCGCTCACCACCAGGGCTCTCGCGATGGCGGTGTTGGAACGGCCCTCCGCCATCAGGGCCAGCACCTCGCGTTCGCGCGGGGTCAACTCCCGCAGCGGGTCGTCGCGGCGGCGCCGGACCAGCAGCTGGCCGACCACCTCCGGGTCGAGCACCGTGCCACCGGCGGCCACCCGGGTCAGCGCGTCCAGGAACTCGTCGATCGCGGCCACCCGGTCCTTGAGCAGGTAGCCGATCCCGCCGCCGCCGGCCCCGCCGGTGGTCGCCAGCAGGTCGTCGGCGTACGACACCTCGACGTACTGGGACAGCACCAGCACCGGCGTACGCGGCACCAGCCGCCGGGCCTCCACCGCCGCCCGCAGCCCCTCGTCGGTGTGCGAGGGCGGCATCCGGACGTCCACCACCGAGACGTCGGGCCGGTGCGTCACCACCGCCTCGACCAGCGCGTCGCCGTCACCGACGGCGGCCACCACCTCGTGTCCCGACTCGGTCAGCAGCCGGACCAGCCCCTCCCGGAGCAGTACGGCGTCGTCCGCGATCACCACCCGCATGGTTCCGGTGTCTACCACGCCGCCGCCACCGGGACAGCCCTCCCAGCCCAGGGCGGGGTCGGCGGGGGCCGCTTCACCGGGGCGGCTCGGCGCGGGATCTCGCTCGGGCGCGGCGGGCCCGCCGGCCGCTTCAGCGGGGCAGTTCGGCACGGACCTCGCTCGGGCCGCCGGTCGGGCTGACCACGTCGAGCGTGCCGCCGGTGGCCCGGACCCGGTCGGCGATGCCGGCCAGCCCGTGCCCCTTGGCCAGGTGGGCGCCGCCCACCCCGTCGTCCCGTACGGCGATCTCCAGCCGGCCGACCCGGCGGGTCACCTCGACCTGGCACGAGGTGGCCTGGCTGTGCTTGGCGACGTTGGTCAGCGCCTCCGCCACCACGAAGTACGCGGTGTTCTCCACCGCCGGGTCGAGGCGCCCGCTGGGCGTGCCCAGCTCGGGTTCGATCATCAGCTCGACCGGGACCAGGGCGCGGGCGGCGAGGGCGGCCACGGCGCTGGGCAGGCCCCGGTCCACCAGGATCGGTGGGGCGATGCCCCGGGACAGGGCGCGCAGCTCACCGAGGGTCTCCCGGGTCTGGGTGACGGCCTCGTCCAGGGTTCGGCGGGCCGCCTCCGGATCCGCGGCGAGCTGCTGGCGGGCCCGGCTCAGGTCCATGGCGAGCCGGACCAGGCGCTGCTGCGGGCCGTCGTGGATGTCGCGTTCCAGCCGGCGCAGGGCGGACGCCTCGGCCGAGGCGGCGGCCCGCTTCTGCTCCTCCAGCGTGGTGATCCGGTTGCGCATCTCGGCCACCCCGGTGAGCAGGGAGCGGGCCAGGCCCGCCTGGAGCAGGGCGCAGGCCCGGGCCAGCAGCGGCAGGGTGAACAGGCAGAACACGCCCAGCGCGGTGTTCAGGACGATCCGCGCGCCGGCCCGGTCGCCCATCCCGAGGAGCTGGCTGAGGTCCTGGTCGTCCGGGCCGCGCGGGATGGCCCAGTCGTACGCGCCGTAGAGCGTGCCGGCGACGGCGACCGCCCACCAGACGAGCAGCAGCACGAAGGTCGGCAGCGCGACCAGCAGCTTGAGCAGGCCGTGCGCCAGGTCGAGCCAGGACTGGGCGTCACGCATCGGCACGAAGACCCGGCGCCAGAGCTTCGCGCCCGGCTCGGGGACCAGGTACTCGGGGCGTACCCGGGGCTGGCGCAGCACGGCGGGGAGCCGCAGCCGCTCGATGTCGGCCAGGCCGCGGGCCACGTAGAGGGTGCCGGCGAGGACCGGCAGGCCGACGGTGGTCACCAGCAGGCCGGCGCTGAGTGAGATCCCCGCCACCACGATCACGAAGCCGGCGAGGGCCAGGGGGAGGCCGAGCAGCACGTAGCCGGAGTCGCGCAGGAGTTGACGGGTGACGCCGCGGGCGGGTGCCGGGGCCGGCGTGGTGGCCAGGGGAATGGCGGTCATGCCACGAGGCTATGGGCGACGGCGGGCCGGACCCATCCCGTGCGCGGGCCTGTCCGGGGTGGGGTTCTCCCTACCGTGACCGGGTCGGCCGGACCGGCGGCGGGGAGTGACCCTCGACCAAGATCCATCATGACACAGCGCGACGGAGCGCGCGCGATTGGTCAGAGAAGTCGGGATTGAGCAATAATCGCCGAGCGGCGCCGATGGAGTGCGTCAGATCGATCTTGTGGAATGGAGGGGCAGGTGGAGGCGCGTCGCGGGCCAGCAAGATCGCGATTTGTGCACGTCTTCACAAGCGCCTACTCTGTAGTTCCGACGCGCCCTGCTAGCACAGCCGGCAACATCGGTCGCCAGCGGGAGTCCCGAAACGACCGGCCGCCGACGCTGGTCGAGGATCGCACCGCACGGAGTCTCATGAGTCAGCACCGTCACCCTGGCGCGCCCGGCCGCACCGGTGCCGTACCGGCGCTTCCGGACCTGCCCGAGGCGACCGTCGCGCGGCTCCCGGAATACCTTCGCGCGCTGCACAATCTCGCCGACGCCGGCCACGAGACGGTGTCCAGCGAGGGCCTGGCGAACGCCGCCGGCGTCAACTCGGCGAAGCTCCGCAAGGACCTCTCCCACCTCGGCTCGTACGGCACCCGCGGCGTCGGCTACGACGTGGCGCTGCTGATCGAGCAGATCGAGTCCGTGCTCGGGCTCACCCAGTGCCGCTCGGTCGCCCTGGTCGGCGTGGGTAATCTCGGTCACGCCCTGGCCGGGTACGACGGCTTCGCCAGCCGGGGCTTCCGCATCGCCGCGCTCTTCGACGCGGACCCGGCCCGGGTCGGCGAGGAGATCAACGGCCTGGTCGTCCGGCATGTCGACGAGCTGCCCCGGGTCGCCGCCGAGCAGCTGATCTCGATCGGTGTGATCGCCACCCCGGCGTCGGCCGCCCAGGCGGTCGCCGACCAGCTCGTCGCCGTCGGCGTGACGAGCATCCTCAACTTCGCGCCGTGCGTACTCTCGGTTCCGGAGGGGGTCGACATGCGCAAGGTCGACCTCGCGATCGAGCTGCAGATCCTGTCCTTCCACGAGCACCGCAAGGCGTCGCTGACCGCGCTCCCCGGCACCGCCGGGTCCGCCCTCACCGCCCTGCCCGGCGGGCTCGCGGCCACCGACACCCAGGAGGCGATCGGCACGTGAAACTGCTCGTCGTCGGCGCGTCCTACCGCACCGCTCCGGTCGCCACGCTGGAGCAGCTGGCGGTCGCCCCAGCCGATCTCACCCGCACCCTGGACCGCCTGGTCGCCCAGCCGTACGTCGCCGAGGCCGTGCTCGTCTCCACCTGCAACCGGGTGGAGGTCTACGCGGCCGTCTCCGGCTTCCACGGCGGCCTCGGCGACATCTGCGCCGTCCTGGCCGAGCAGGCCGGGGCCCCGCCGGCGGCGCTCGCCAACCACCTCTACGTGCACTACGACGCCGCCGCCGTCGACCACGTCTTCCGGGTCGCCGCCGGGCTGGACTCGATGGTGGTCGGCGAGGCGCAGATCCTCGGCCAGCTCCGGGACGCGTACCACTGGGCCAGCGGCGCCGACTCCGCCGGCCGGCTGCTGCACGAGCTGATGCAGCAGGCGCTGCGGGTGGGCAAGCGGGCGCACGCCGAGACCAACATCGACCGGGCCGGTCAGAGCGTGGTCACCGCAGCCCTGGACCTGGCCGCCGGTCTCCTCGACGGCGACCTCTCCGGCCGGCCCGCCATGGTGGTCGGGGCCGGCGCGATGGGCTCGCTGGGCGTGGCGACGCTCTCCCGGCTGGGCGCCGGGCCGCTCACCGTGACCAACCGCGGCGCCGACCGGGCCGTCCGGCTGGCCGAGTCGTACGGCGCGAACGCGGTCCCGATGGCCGAGCTGGTCGACGCGCTCTCCACAGTGGACATCGTAGTGGCCGCCACCGCGGCCACCGAACCGGTCCTCACCCGCGACGTGGTGACCCGGGCGTTGGCCCGCCGGGACGCCGGCCGGGGCCCGTTGGTGCTGCTCGACCTCGCCGTTCCGCGTGACGTCGAGGAGGGCGTGGCCGAGCTGGCCGGCGTCGAGGTGATCGACATCGACCGGATGGCGGCGATCCTCGCCGACGGGCCGGCCGCCGCCGACGCCGCCGAGGTGACCCGGATCGTCGCCGGCGAGGTCGAGGCGTTCCTGTCCTGGCTGCGCGGCGCGGACGTGGCGCCCACCGTGGCCGCCCTGCGCGGCCGCGCCGACGACGTGGTCACCGCCGAGCTGCGCCGGCTCGCCCAGCGCCGCCCCGACTTCACCGACGACCAGCGCGCCGAGGTCGCCCGGACGGTGCACCGGGTGGTGCAGCGGCTGCTGCACCAGCCCACCGTGCGGGTCCGCCAGCTCGCCGCCGAGCCGGGCGGCGACCAGTACGCGGCCCTGCTGCGCGAGCTGTTCGACCTGGAGGTGCCGCAGACCTCCCCGGTCGACAACGTCCCCGACGTGGTCGAGACCGACCCGGCCGGACGGCCGTCGTTCGAGGTCGCGGACGTGCCGGTGGCCGAATCCCATGTCCCGTCCACCGGAGGTGCGCGATGACCGCCCCCCTGCGCCTCGGCACCCGGGGCAGCGCCCTGGCGATGGCCCAGTCCGGCCAGATCGCCGAGGCCCTCACCGCGGCGACCGGCCGCGACGTCGCGCTGGTCGAGGTGGTCACCGCCGGCGACCGTTCCTCGGCCCCGGTGCACCGGCTCGGCGTGGGCGTCTTCGTCTCCGCCCTGCGGGACGCGCTGGCCGCCCGCACCATCGACTTCGCCGTCCACTCGTACAAGGACCTGCCGACGGCGGCGGCCCCCGGGCTGCACATCGCGGCGGTGCCGCCCCGGCAGGACCCGCGCGACGCGCTGGTCGCCAAGGGCGGCCGGACGCTCGCCGAGCTGCCGCCCGGCGCGGTGGTGGGCACCGGCGCGCTGCGCCGCATCGCCCAGCTGCACGCCCTCGGCCTGCAGTTGGAGGTCACCCCGATCCGGGGCAACGTCGACACCCGCCTCCGTCGGGTGCTCGGCCCGGACGCCGACCTCGACGCCGTGGTCCTGGCCCGGGCCGGGCTGGCCCGGCTCGGCCGGACCGACGTGATCACCGAGACGCTCGACCCGATGCTGATGCTGCCCGCGCCCGCCCAGGGCGCGCTGGCCGTGGAGTGCCGGGCCGACGACACCGACCTGGTCGAGCTGCTCGCGGTGCTCGACCACGCACCGTCCCGTGCCGCGGTCACCGCGGAGCGGGCACTGCTGGCCACCCTGGAGGCCGGGTGCACCGCGCCCGTGGCCGCCTACGGCGAACTCGCCGAGGGTGACGCCGGCGAGGAGATCTACCTGCGCGGGGCGGTGATCAGCCCGGACGGTACCCGTGACCTCCGGCTGTCCCGCACCGGAACGCCCGCCGACGCGGCGGAGATCGGCAAGGCACTCGCCGCCGAGCTCCTCGAACTCGGCGCCGACTCGATCCTCGGCCAAGAAGGACACGCCGCCCCGGGGACCCAGCAATTTGGGAGCAACGAATGACCCGCACCCGTAAGCCCGTAGGCCGCATCGCGTTCGTCGGGCCGGCCCCGGCGACCCGGGCCTGCTGACCCGCCGGGCGCACGACGCCCTGGTCGACGCCGACCAGGTGGTGTACGACCGGGGAGTCCCCGAGTCGCTGCTCGACGCCGTCCGCGCCCAGGCCAAGTCCGACGCCCAGTTCAGCCCCGCCGAGGGCGCGCCGGGGGACGTGGCGAAGGTGCTGATCTCCGCGGCCCGATCCGGGCAGAACGCGGTGCACCTGGTCGCCGGTGACCCGTTCGGCCACGACTCGGTGGTCAAGGAGGTGCAGGCGGTCGCGCGGACCGCCGCGCACTTCGAGGTGGTCCCGGGCGTCGGCCAGGCCGAGGGCGTGGCCACCTACGCGGGTGTGCCGCTGCCGGGGGTGCGGACCGCCGCCGACGTCGAGGACGTCAGCACGCTGGACTTCGACGCGCTGGCCGCCGCCGTCGGCCGGGGCTCGCTCGCCCTGGCCGTGGACGCGGGTGACCTGGCCGCGATCCGGGACGGCCTGCTGGCCGCCGGGGTGGACGGCACGACCGGCGTCGGGGTGACCGGGGACGGCACCGGCGAGACGCAGTACACCACCACGTCGACCGTGGACTCGTTCGTCGCGGCGGCGCTCGGCTTCACCGGCCGGGTGGTGCTCACCATCGGCGAGGGCGTCGGCCAGCGGGACAAGCTGAGCTGGTGGGAGAACCGCCCGCTGTACGGCTGGAAGGTGCTCGTTCCCCGGACCAAGGAGCAGGCCGGCGTGATGAGCGCCCGGCTGCGCGCGTACGGGGCGATCCCGTGCGAGGTGCCGACCATCGCGGTCGAGCCGCCGCGTACCCCGGCCCAGATGGAGCGGGCGGTCAAGGGCCTGGTCGACGGCCGGTACGCCTGGGTGATCTTCACGTCGGTCAACGCGGTCCGCGCGGTCTGGGAGAAGTTCGCCGAGCACGGCCTGGACGCCCGGCACTTCGGCGGCGTCAAGATCGCCTGCATCGGCGAGGTGACCGCCGACGCGGTCCGCGCGTTCGGCATCCAGCCGGAGCTGGTCCCGTCGGGCGAGCAGTCCTCCGAGGGGCTGCTGGCCGAGTTCTCGCCGCACGACGAGATCCTCGACCCGGTGGGCCGGGTGCTGCTGCCGCGCGCCGACATCGCCACCGAGACGCTCGCCGCCGGGCTCACCGAGCGCGGCTGGGAGGTCGACGACGTGACCGCGTACCGGACCGTCCGGGCCGCCCCGCCGCCCGCCGAGATCCGCGACGCGATCAAGTCGGGCGGGTTCGACGCGGTGCTCTTCACCTCGTCCTCCACCGTCCGGAACCTGGTCGGCATCGCCGGGAAGCCGCACGCGCGTACCGTTGTTGCCGTCATCGGGCCCAAGACGGCGGAGACCGCGACCGAGTTCGGCCTGCGGGTCGACGTGCAGCCTCAGCACGCCTCGGTGCCCGACCTGGTGGAGGCGCTCGCCGCCTACGCCGTCGAGCTGCGCGAGAAGCTCGCCGCCATGCCGGCGAAGCAGCGCCGCGGCTCGAAGGTGCAGGGGCCGACCGCCCTGCGGTTCCGCTGATCGTCAAGGAGGCCCGCCATGCCGTACCCCGAGATCCGGCCCCGCCGGCTGCGCCGTAACGCGGCGGTGCGGCGGCTGGTCTCCGAGACCCGCCTCGACCCGGCCGAGCTGGTCGTGCCGATGTTCGTCAAGGAGGGGCTGACCGAGCCGCGCCAGATCGCGTCGCTCCCGGGGGTGCTCCAGCACTCCCGGGACTCGCTGCGCAAGGCCGCCGTCGAGGCGGTGCAGGCCGGGGTCGGCGGGATCATGCTGTTCGGGGTGCCCGCCGAGCGGGACGCCACCGGCTCCGGTGGCCTCGACCCGAACGGCATCCTCAACGTGGCGATCCGGGACGTGGTCGCCGAGGTCGGCGACGCCACGGTCGTGATGAGCGACCTCTGCCTGGACGAGTTCACCTCGCACGGGCACTGCGGCCTGCTCACCCCGGACGGCGGGGTCGACAACGACGCCACCCTGCGGGCGTACGCCGAGATGGCGGTGGCCCAGGCCGCCGCGGGCGTCCACATGGTCGGGCCGTCCGGGATGATGGACGGCCAGGTCGGCGTGGTCCGCCGGGCCCTGGACGCCGCGGGTCACCAGGACGTCGCGGTGCTGGCGTACGCGGTGAAGTACGCCTCCGCGTTCTACGGCCCGTTCCGCGACGCGGTGGAGTCGGCCCTGGAGGGCGACCGGCGGACCTACCAGCAGGACCCGGCGAACCTGCGGGAGTCGCTGCGCGAGGTGGAGCTGGACGTCGCCGAGGGCGCCGACCTGGTGATGGTCAAGCCGGCGCTGCCCTATCTGGACGTGGTGTCGGCGGTCCGGGCCGCGGTGGACGTCCCGGTCGCCGCCTACCAGGTCTCCGGCGAGTATGCGATGGTCGAGGCGGCCGCCGCGAACGGCTGGATCGACCGGGAGCGGGTGATGGTGGAGACGCTCACCTCGATCCGCCGGGCCGGCGCCCAGATCATCCTCACCTACTGGGCGGTCGAGGCCGCCCAACTGCTCCGCCAGCGCTACTGAACGCTGACGGTCACCACCTTCAGCACTTCCTCCACGGAGTAGACCCGACGGGCCCCGGCGGGCAGCTCGGCCCAGGCCACCCGGAGCGACGTGTCGTCGGCCCAGGCGAGCCCCTGGATGCCGCCGGGCACCGGCAGCCGGCGGGGAGTTCCGATCGCCAGGTCGACGCGGAGCTTGCCGGTGCCGGTTTCGTAGACGGCCACCCGCTGCTGTCCGCCGTGGTTCGGGAGGAAGTACGGGACGGCGACCAACCGGCCGTCCGGGGAGAGCCGAAGCCCGTTCATGCAGATCCCGTCGGCCGTCAACCGCGCGATCCGCTTTCCGTCGACGAGCCGGCGTACGTCCGTGCGGCAGGGCTGGTCCGTGCGCTGCTCGGCCAACCGGTCGGAACCGACCGAGGTCTGGCTGGCCGCCATCAGGTCGACGCCCGCGGCCGACGACCGGAGCAGGATCCGCTCCCGGCCGGTGGTCAGCTCGTGCGCGACGATCCCCTCGTCCCGCGCCAGGTAGGCGTACCGCTGGTCGGCGCCGAGCAGTTCGACGCTCTGGCCCTTGATCCGTACCTCCCGGCTGATCTCCACTGCGTCGTCCGGACCCAGCACCACCAGCTTGATCGACAGGCCCTCGACGTTCGGCCGTCGGTCCGCCGTACCCCGGGCATCAGGTCGGTGGACAGGAGTCCGACCAGCCGCCCGTCCGGCAGCGCCGCGCCGGGGCTGAAGTCCTTCGGCGTCCGGTGCCGTCGCACCGACCCGTCCGGTAGCACCTCGCCCCCGCCGCGCAGACCGACTTCCGGCCCCTTCCCGCGGTCGAGCCGCCAGGTGTTCCCATCCACCGCGATCATCAATCGCTGCGCCGGCTCGGCGGGCCGGATGGTGGGCGGTGGCGGCGCCGGCACGGGGCTGGCCGGCGCGGGTGCGGTGGTCGCGGGCCGTGCCAGCCGGCCCCCGGCCAGCAGCGGGACCGCACC
>NZ_JAEVHJ010000199.1:0-12443 GCF_016802855.1 Micromonospora sp. ATA51
CGATCAGCACGTTGCCGGAGCCGGCCCGCTCCTCCTCGCGGTAGGTGGCGTGCCCGGCGGGCTCCCGGCCGTCCGGGCCGGCGCCGTCCAGCGGCGCGATGGTGATCAGCGGCTGGCCGACCGGGCGTACCTCACCCGCCGCGCCGTGCAGCGCGACGACCCGACCGGCGAACGGGCAGGGCACGTCCACGACCGCCTTGGCGGTCTCCACCTCGACCACGCTCTGGTCCACCGTCACCACGTCGCCGACGGCCACCCGCCACTCGACGATCTCGGCCTCGCTCAGCCCCTCGCCCAGGTCGGGCAGGAGGAAGACCTGCGTCCGCTCGACGGTGGTCATGCGGATTCCTCCCGTCGGTCGGTATCCGCATGAGCCTCGTCCGGGCTGTGCCTGATGATTCGCTCGCTACGCTCGCTCATGCGACGCTCCCCTGCGGCAGCCAGCGCGGGTCGGGCTGGTCGTCCCACTGGAGCCGGGCCACGGTGTCCAGCACCCGGTCCACCGAGGGCAGGTGGGTGTGCTCCAGCATCGGGGCCGGGTACGGGATGTCCAGGCCGGACACCCGCAGCACCGGGGCGTGCAGGGCGTGGAAGCAGCGCTCCTGCACCCGGGCGGCGATCTCCGCGCCGACCCCGGCGAAGCCCTGCGCCTCCTGGATCACCACGCAGCGGCCGGTCTTCCGTACCGAGGCGGTGACCGTGGCGTCGTCGAACGGCACGATGGTGCGGACGTCGACGACCTCCAGGTCCCAGCCCTCCTCGCGGGCGGCCTCGGCGGCCTCCAGCGCGACCGGCACCGCCGGCCCGTACGCCACCAGGGTGGCGTCGGTGCCGGCCCGGCGTACGACGGCCGTGCCGAACGGCGCGGTGCGCGCCGGCAGTTCCGCCTCGGCGCTGGAGAAGTAGAGCTTCTTCGGCTCCATGAAGACGACCGGGTCCGGGTCGTCGATCGCCGTGCGCAGCAGCGAGTACGCGTCCTCGACGGTGGCCGGGGTGACCACCTTCAGGCCGGGGGTGTGCGCGTAGTACGCCTCGGAGGAGTCGCAGTGGTGCTCGACCCCGCCGATGCCGCCGGCGTACGGCACCCGGATCACGATCGGCACGCTGAGCGCGCCACGGGTGCGGTTGCGCAGCTTCGCCACGTGCGAGGCGATCTGCTCGAACGCCGGGTACGCGAACGCGTCGAACTGCATCTCGACCACCGGGCGCAGCCCGGACATGGCCAGGCCGACGGCGAAGCCGACGATGCCGGCCTCGGCGAGCGGGGTGTCGAAGCAGCGCTTGTCGCCGAAGCGGGCCTGGAGCCCGTCGGTGATCCGGAAGACGCCGCCGAGCTGCCCGACGTCCTCGCCGAAGACGACCACCCGGTCGTCGTCGAGCATCGCGTCGGCGAGCGCGGCGTTGAGCGCCTTCGCCATGGTCATGGTGGCCATCAGGCGTCCCCCTCTGAGTCGCGGGCGGCGGCCAGCTCGGCGCGGACCTGCTCGCGCTGCTCGACCAGCTGCGGGGTCGGCTCGGCGTAGACGTGCTCGAAGAGGCTGAGCGGGTCGACGGTGGGCTGGGCGTTCATCCGCTCGCGCAGGTCCGCGGCGTACGCCTCGGCCTCCTCGGCGATCGCGTCGACGGCGGCGTCGTCGAGCACGCCGCGGGCCCGCAGGTAGGTCTCCAGGCGGGCCACCGGGTCCCGGTCGCGCCACGCCTCGACCTCGTCGGGGTCCCGGTACCGGCTGGCGTCGTCGGCGTTGGTGTGCGCCTCCATCCGGTAGGTGTGCGCCTCCACCAGGAACGGCCCTCGGCCGGAGCGGGCGTGCTCGACCGCGCGGGTGAGCACGGCGAGCACGGCCACCGGGTCGTTGCCGTCGACCTGCTCGCTGGGCACGCCGTAGCCGACGCCCTTGTACGCCAGGCTCGGCGCGGCGGTCTGCCGGGACAGCGGGACGCTGATCGCGTACTTGTTGTTCTGCACGAAGTAGACGACCGGGGCCTTGAACACGGCGGCGAAGTTGACCCCCTCGTGGAAGTCGCCCTCGCTGGTCGCGCCGTCGCCGATGAAGGCCAGCGCGACGGTGTCCCGGCCCTGGTAGGACTCGCCGTAGGCGAGCCCGGCGGCGTGCACGCACTGGGTCGCCAGCGGGGTGCACTGCGGCGCGGTGTGCACCCGCGTCGGGTCGTAGCCGCAGTGCCAGTCGCCGCGCAGCAGGGTGAGCACCTCGACCGGGTCGATGCCCCGGGCGGTCAGTGCCATCGACTCGCGGTAGGTGGGGAAGACCCAGTCGGTGTCGCGGACGGCGAGCACCCCGCCGACCTGGCAGGCCTCCTGTCCCCGGGAGGACGGGTAGACGGCGAGCCGGCCCTGCTTGGTCAGGGCGGTGGCCTGGACGTCGAAGCGGCGGCCGACGACCATCCGGCGGTACATCTCGCGCAGCGCCTCGACCGACGGCTCGGGGTAGTCGGCGCGAGGCGGCAGCGGGGTGCCGTCCGGGTTCAGCAGTCGGACCGGCTCGGCCGTCGGCAGCAGGCCGGCCGTCGGGTCGGGTGCGGCCGGGGTGGCCGGCCGGCGGGTGCGCGGGGATGCCCTGCGGACCGCCTGGGGTGTGGTCGTCACGGCGGGGACCTCCTGGACGTGTGGTGGCCCTATGCTCCTGCTGTTGGATGATTGACTCAAGATCCCCGGTGAACGTGGGACGAATGGTGAGCCGAGGAGCGATTCATGAGCCAGGAGACCACCCCGGCACCGGGCGAGGCGGGCGGAACGGGACGTTCGGCCGGGCCGCTCGACGAGGTCGACCGGCGAATCCTGGACGAGCTGGTCCGGGACGGGCGGCTGTCCATCCGTACCCTGGCCGAACGGGTGCACGTCTCGCGGACGAACGCGTACGCCCGGGTGGAGCGCCTGCTGCGGGACGGCGTGCTCACCGGGTTCCGGGCCCAGGTCGCGCCGGAGCCGGCCGGGCTGGGCACGTCGGCGTACATCGCGCTGACCATCGAGCAGAACACCTGGCGGGAGGTCTCCGCCGAGCTGGCCCAGGTCCGCTACGTCGAACACGTCGCCCTGCTCAGCGGCGAGCACGACGTGCTCGCGCTGGTCCGGGCGCCGGACAACGCCACGCTGCGGGACGTGGTGCTGGAGCGGGTGCAGAGCATCGCCGGGGTGCTGTCGACGCGCACCTGGCTGGTCTTCGAGGAGTTCGACGGCACGCAGAGCCCCTGGGAGTAGGCGGCACCTCGGGTGCGATGGCGGCGCGTGGAGCAGAAGTGGGGTTTGACCTCAAGCGTCCGCGATGAGCGCGACCCCACCCTGGATGTTGTCGTGGTCCTCGTCGTGCGGATAACACCACACTCGACCGGCCAGATTCCGCAACGATCCCAGCACCGCCGGACTGAAACAACGACAGGAGCACCATGAATGAGCAGCGCTGCCGTGCCCGCGACCTCGGGGTCGTCGTGGGCCCGCTGTCCACCGGGCGGCACAACGCGATCACCGATGTCGCGGGGATCCTGGTCGGGCACACCACCATCGACGACGGCGCCGACCTGCACACCGGTGTCACCGCCGTCGTACCGAGCCAACTCGGCCCCGGACGGTGGACCCTGCCGGCCGCCGTGTACTCCGGCAACGGCCACGGGAAACTCGTCGGCTCGACCCAGGTGGACGAACTCGGCGTACTGGAGTCACCCGTCCTCCTGACCGGCACGCTGTCCGTGTTCCGGGCTGCGGACGCGCTGCTGGGGTACCTGATGGACCGCCGGCCGGCGACCTGTCGTTCAACCCACTGGTAGGAGAAACCAACGACGGGCATCTCTCGGACATCCGCCGTCGCCCGATCACCGAAGAACACGTGCTCGCCGCCATCACCCGGGCATCCGGCGAACCGCCGGCGGAGGGCTGCGTCGGGGCCGGCACCGGCACCACGGCCCTGGGCTTCAAGGCCGGCATCGGCACCTCGTCCAGGGCCGTACGGGTGGCCGACCGCCCGGCGACCGTCGGCGCCCTCGTCCAGTCCAACTTCGGCGGAGTCCTGACCGCCCTCGGAGTCCCGCTGCCGGTCGATGAGCTGATCCCGGACGCCGACCGGACCGAACCACCCGGCAACTCATGCATGATCGTGGTGGCCACCGACGCGCCCCTGGACGCGCGACAGCTCGGGCGGCTCGCCCGACGGGCGGTCTTCGCCATGGGCCGGGTCGGGGCGTCCTACAGCAACGCCAGCGGCGACTACGCGATCGCGTTCAGCACGGCACAGCCGGACCAGCCACCAATCCCCGACGGGGAGATCAACCCAGTCTTCACCGCCGTCATGGACGCGGTCGAGGAAGCGCTACTCAACTCGCTCTTCACCGCCACCACCACCAGTGGGCGTGGTAACACCAGTTGCGCCGTTCCGCACCGGGCGGTGATCGAGCGGTTGTCGGCGGCCGGCCGGCTGGCGGCGCAGGCCTGAGCCGGGGTATGGGCACCTGAACGGTGCTCGGAGGCCTCATCCACGAGGCCGGCGGCGAACCAGGGCCTGAGACACGGCCCGGGCGTCAGCGCTCCGGCGGGGCCGCCACGCCCTCCCGGTCGGCCAGCTCCAGCAGCGGCGCCAGGGAGAAGCGGCGCTCGTCCAGGCCGGCGTGCGGATCACCCCGCTCCGCGAACCGGCCCGGCATGCTGAGCACGTCGAAGTCCTCGGGCCGCGCGTCGTCCAGCTCCGACCAGTCCAGCGGCGCGGAGACCAGCGCCGCCGGCGTGGGCCGGATCGAGTACGCCGAGGTCACGGTGTGGTCCCGGGCCATCTGGTTGTAGTCCACGAAGACCGGCCGGTCCCGCTGCTCCCGCCACCAGGTGGTGGTGACCAGGTCGGGCAGCCGGCGCTGCATCTCGCGGCCCAGCGCCAACACCGCCCGCCGGCACTCGCCGAAGCTCCAGCGCGGCTCGATCGACAGGTAGACGTGCAGGCCGCGCCCGCCGGTGGTCTTCGGGTAGCCGACCAGCCCCAGCTCGTCGAGGAACGCCCGCACCTCGTGCGCGACCGGGACCACCTGCGCGAAGTCGACGCCCGGCATCGGGTCGAGGTCGATGCGGAGCTGGTCGGGATGTTCCACGTCGGCCGCCGAGACCGGCCACGGATGGAACCGGAGAGTGCCGAGATTCGCCGCCCAGATCACCACCGCCAGCTCGGTCGGGGCCACCTCGTCCGCGGTCCGCCCGCTGGGGAAGGTGAGGTGCGCGGTCCGCACCCAGTCGGGCGCGCCGGCCGGCAGCCGCTTCTGGTAGAAGGCGTCACCCCGGTTGGTCTGCCGGGTGGCGATCTTCGCCCCCTCGAAGACGCCGCGGGGCCAGCGCTCCAGCATGGTCGGACGGTCCCGAAGCGCGCGCAGAATGCCGTCGCCGACGGCGAGGAAATACTGGATCACGTCCAGCTTGGTCAGTCCGCGCTCCGGGAAGTACGGCTTGTCGGGGCTGGAGACGCGGACCAGCCGCTCCCCCACCCGGATCTCCTCGGCCGCCGTGGTCGCCACGCCTCACACCGTACGACGCCGGTCCACCCGCCGGGGGACTTGTCAGGCGACGAGCAGGACGCCGGCGGGCGGACCCGCCGACATTTCGCGGCGACCGGCGGGCACACCCGCCCGCCGGTCGCCGTACGTCCGGTCTAGCCGTTTTCCTTCTGCATCCGCTCCATGAGCATCTTCTTGCCCTGGTCGGCGGCCTTGCGGTTGTTCTCCTGCATCTTGCGGAACCAGGTGGCCAGTTCGCTGTCACCCCGTTCCTCGGCGTCGGCGATGTACGTCTCCATTCGCCAGACGTGTTCCAGCGAGAGCTGGATGGTGTGGATCAGGTCGTAGTTCTTGTCCTTGACCACACTGACCTTCTCGCTGATCATCGTCGCCACGGCGTACCTCCCCATGTCTCGGCTTCGCGTGGAGCCAGCGCTTACCCGCCCGCCGAACGTTCACGCACCCGCAGGCCGACCGGCGACCGGTGCGGTTACCCGGGCGGGGGCCCGGGTACCGGAGGCCGCATGGCGGAACTGGCAACGCTCTGGATCGTGCGGCACGGCGAGAGCACGGCGAACGTCGCGGCCACCCAGGCGGAGGCCTCCGGGGCCGAGCTGATCGACCTGACCCACCGGGACGCGGACGTGCCGCTGTCGACCACCGGGGAAGAGCAGGCCCGCGCCACCGGTCGCTGGCTCGCCGGCCTGCCCGAGGCACGCCGTCCCGACGTGGCGGTGGTGTCGCCGTACCTGCGGGCGGTGCGGACCGCCGAGCTGGCGCTGGCCGGCACCGGGATCCCGGTCAACCGGGACGAGCGGCTGCGCGACCGGGAACTGGGCATCCTCGACGGCCTGACCCCGTACGGCGTGCGCCAGCGGTTCCCGGCCGAGGCGGACCGCCGGACCCGGCTGGGCAAGTTCTACTACCGCCCGCCCGGCGGCGAGTCGTGGACGGACGTGGCGCTGCGGCTGCGTACCCTCCTCGGCGACCTGCGCCGCGACCACCCGGACCGCCGGGTGCTGCTGTTCGGCCACGACGCGCTGGTCTTCCTGCTGCGCTACCTGGTGGAGGGGCTCACCGAGGCGGAGCTGATGGCGCTCACCCGGGAGCACGTCATCGCCAACTGCTCGGTGACCGGCTGGTCGGCGGGCGCCGACGGCCGGCTGGTCCCGGACGGGTTCAACGAGGTCGCCCACCTGCATCGGCAGGGCGCGCGGCCGACCAGGGAGGACGAGGTCCATGCCGAACCGGTCTGACACTCCGGTCATCACCCCCGCGCTGCTGCGGGACTGGGCGCTGCCGGTGCCGACCGGCGGCAAGGAGCACCGGGGCAGGGTGCTCGTCGTCGGCGGCTCCCGGTTCACTCCCGGCGCGGTGCTGCTGGCCGGGGTGGCGGCGTTGCGCGCCGCGCCGGCGTGCTCCAACTGGCCACGGCCGAGTCCACCGCCACCGCGTTGAGCATCCAGGTGCCGGAGGCGCTGGTGGTGGGGTTGCCCGAGACCTCCGACGGGGCGGTCGCGGGCGGTCCCGGCGGCCTCCTGGCCGACCTCGTGGCCGACGCCGACGTGGTGGCCGTCGGCCCCGGCCTCAAGGACATCGACGCCACCCGCGGGCTGCTGGACCTGGTGCTGGGCGCCGCCGGGCCGGAGACGCCCCTGGTGTTCGACGCGTACGCCCTCGGCGCGCTCAGCCACGCGCCGGACCTGCTGGTCGGCTCGGGCCGTCCGGTGGTGCTCACCCCGAACCTCACCGAGGCCCAACACCTGCTCGACCGGGACCTCGGCGACGACCTGGACGCCGAGGCGGCCGAGGTGGCCCGCCGCTACGACACGGTGGTCTCCCTGTACGGGCACATCGCCACCCCGGACGGGCGGGGCTGGCGGGAGGAGAGCGGCGACGCCGGGCTGGGCACGTCGGGCAGCGGCGACGTACGCGCGGGGCTGCTCGCCGGCCTGCTCTCCCGCGGCGCGCAACCGGCGCAGGCCGCCTGCTGGGCCGCGTTCGCGCACGCGGTCAGCGGCCAACGGCTGGCCCCCCGCTACGGCCGGATCGGCTTCCTCGCCCGTGAGCTGCTCGACGAGATCCCCCAAACGTTGGCCACCGTCTGACGGTTGTTGTTCGTCCGTTCGGGTGTGTGTAACAACACACCATCTCCCTACGCTGAACTCTCGGAAGCGGGCAGCCGGCCCGCTTCCCGCCGGTCCGCTCCCCGCCAGGGAGTGCGACCCGGCCGGAACGGCCCCCTGGGAGTCTGTGTGAAGAACCTCCGTCGCAAGACACTGGCCGCCGCGTCCGCCGTGACGCTCGGCGTCGGTCTCGCCGTCACCGGCGGGCTGGCACCGGCGGCGGCGCCGGACCGGACACCACGTTCCTGGTCCTCGCCCCGCAGCGCCAACACCGAGAAGGCGGCCGCCCGGGTGGCGGCCGCCAAGGGCACCGTGGTGGCCAACTACGACCAGATCGGCGTGCTCGTCGTCCGGTCGACCAACCCGGACTTCGCCACCCAGGTGGCGGGCGCGGGCGTCGACTCGGTCGCGTCCACCGCCGGCCTGGGCACCGCCCTCGACGAGGGTGAGACCGTCGAGGTCTCCGCGGCCGATGTCGCCAGCGCCACCGGCGACCCGACCAAGGAGCCGCTCTACGGTCAGCAGTGGGACATGGACATGATCCACGTCCCGCAGGCCCACGCGGTCAACGCCGGTAGCTCGAACGTCGTCGTCGGCGTGCTGGACAGCGGCATCTCGAGCACCCACCCGGACCTGGCGACCCAGATCGCCAAGGACAAGAGCACGTCCTGCCTCGGCGGTGTCGTCGACACCTCCGAGACGGCGTGGAACCCGACCACCAGCGACCACGGCACCCACGTAGCCGGCACCATCGCCGCCGCCGTCAACGGCGTCGGCGTGACCGGCATCGCGCCGGGCGTCAAGGTCGCCGCCGTCAAGGTGGTCAACGACGGCGGCTTCATCTACCCGGAGGCTGCGGTCTGCGGGTTCATGTGGGCCGCCACCCACGGGATGCAGCTGACCAACAACAGCTACTACATCGACCCGTGGGAGCTGAACTGCCGCAACGACGCGCGCCAGCGTCCGGTGTGGCAGGCCGTGCAGCGGGCCATCCGCTACTCGCAGTCCAAGGGCGTGCTGAACGTGGCGTCCGCGGGCAACTCCAACTACGACCTGGCCCACAAGCTCTCGGACTTCGGCAGCCCGGACGACGGGACGCCGGAGGCTCGGGAGAACCTCACCAACGCCTGCCTCGACCTGCCGGCCGAGGCCCCGGGCGTGGTGACCGTCTCGGCGGTGGGCCCGACCGGTGCGAAGAGCTACTACTCCTCGTACGGCCTGGGGGTTGTCGACGTCACCGCACCCGGTGGTGACAGCCGGTTCCGCACCGCCGGTGTCCGGGGGACCACCACCGACCAGGTCCTGTCGACGACTTTCAACCCGGTCACGAAGACCAACGGTTGGGGTTACAAGCAGGGCACGTCGATGTCCGGCCCGCACGCCGCCGGCGTCGCGGCGCTGGCGCTGTCGGCCCACCCGGGGATGACCCCGGGCCAGCTGGCGTCGTTCCTGGAGCAGTCGTCGGTGGCGCAGTCCTGCCCGGACGGCGTCTACAACCCGGCGCCGCTGCACCCGGACGGTCCGACGGCCTACAACGCGACCTGCTCCGGCGGGGAGCGCAACTCGTTCTACGGCGCGGGCATGGTCGACGCGTACAACGCGGTGAAGTAGCTGCGGCACAGCACGACCTGTGGTGGGGCCCGGCGGAACATCGCCGGGCCCCATCCGTTTTCGCAGCTCATGTCGGGGGTAGGGGATCATCCGTCAGCCCAACCCCCAAGGAGGTACCGGTGTCCACCGACGCCATCGTGCTGCTCAAAGAGGACCACAAGGAGATGCGCCGCCTCTTCCGGGAGTTCCAGAAGGCCGAGGACGGCCCGGCCAGCCGGCGCCAGGAGCTGGTGAACCAGATCCTCGAAGCCCTGACGGTGCACACCTACCTGGAGAACGAGGTGATGTATCCGGAGGTCCGCAAGCTCCTGCCGGACCTCGAGGACGACATCCTCGAGTCGTACGAGGAGCACCACGTGGCGGACCTGCTCTGTGCGGAGCTGGCCGCCATGGACGCCTCCGACGAGCGCTTCGTCGCCAAGACGACGGTGCTGATCGAGAACGTCGAGCACCACGTCGAGGAGGAGGAGCAGGAGTGGTTCCCCAAGGTGCGGGAGGCGCTCGGCCGCAACCAGCTCCAGGAGATCGGTGAGCGGATGATCGCGATGCGCAAGGATGCCCCGCGCACCCCGGATGACCCGAAGGCCCGCAAGAGCCAGCTGGACGCCGCCACCGCCTGACCCACGCGACTGCCCCGGGCCCGGCCGTCGGTCGGGCCCCGACCTGTGTCACCACGCCGTCGGCGGGGTCCCCTCCGGGGCGGGCAGGATGCGGCGCAGGACGCCCGGCGGCCGGGACCGCTGCTTCCACTCGCGCGGATAGCCCACCGACACCTCCTCGAACCGGACCCCGTCGTGCCAGGTCGTCCGGGGAATGTGCAGGTGGCCGTAGACCACCGCGGCGGCGGCGAAGCGCCGGTGCCAGTCGGCGGTTGCCTCGGTGCCGCACCACTGCGCGAAGATCGGATGGCGCAGGACCCGGGTCGGCTCGCGGACCAGCGGGAAGTGGTTGACCAGCACCGTCGGCAGCGCCGGGTCCCGCGCGGCGAGCCGGGCCGCCGTCGTCGCCACCCGGTCCGCGCACCAGGCCGCCCGGCTCGGGTACGGATCGGGATGCAGCAGGACCTCGTCGGTGCAGACCACCCCGGTCCGGTACGCCTCCGCCAGCGCCGCCTCCGGGGTGTCCAGGCCGTCCGGGCGCCAGCTGTGGTCGTACAGCAGGAACAGCGGCGCCACCAGCGCCGGCCCGCCCGGACCGCGCCACACCGGGTACGGGTCCTCCGGGGTGAGCACGCCGAGGCGGCGGCAGAGGTCGACCAGGTGCTGGTAGCGCGCGACACCGCGGAGCTGGACCGGGTCGCCGGCGGCGTCCAGAGCTCGTGGTTGCCCGGGGCCCAGACCACCCGGGCGAAGCGCCGGCTGAGCAGGTCGAGCGCCCATTCCACCTGGGCCACCGTGTCGCCGACGTCGCCGGCCACCAGCAGCCAGTCCCGCGGCGACTCCGGGCGCAGCGCCTCGACGACGGCGCGGTTGTCGGCGTGCCGGACGTGCAGGTCGCTGATGGCGAGCAGCGCCCCGTCGTCCTCCCCCACCATCCGTCGATCCTAGGGTCCGCCGCCGCGCCCACGGGGGACGCGACCGGTGCGGCGGTCGAGGCTGGCTCGAGCCGGCCGCGCCACGCCGACGGGTTGCCGAGGTGGACCGGGCCACCCCCGGCGGACCCGGTAGGATCTGCGCGGGCCGTTACTGGCGCGTGGGGATGGAGAACCATCGGGGAGCGGTCCCGTCACGAGGACGCATGCCGAGCGCCTGGGCCTTCCGCACGTCACCAGGAGGTCGCATGTCGCTGAACGCCGAATCCACCGCCTTCCGCAGCGCGCTCGAGGTGATCCGGGCCGTCGAGCCGCGGGTGGCCGACGCCATCGGGGCGGAGCTGGCCGACCAGCGCGAGTCCCTCAAGCTCATCGCGAGCGAGAACTACGCCTCTCCGGCCACCCTGCTGGCCATGGGCAACTGGTTCAGCGACAAGTACGCCGAGGGCACCGTGGGGCGTCGCTTCTACGCCGGCTGCCAGAACGTCGACACGGTCGAGGCGCTCGCCGCCGAGCACGCGCGGGAGCTGTTCGGCGCCGCCCACGCGTACGTGCAGCCGCACTCCGGCATCGACGCCAACCTGGTCGCGTTCTGGGCGATCCTGGCCGATCGCGTCGAGTCCCCCGCCCTGAAGAAGGCCCAGGTACGCCAGGTCAACGACCTCACCGAGGCGGACTGGTTCGCGCTGCGCCGCGAGCTGGGCAACCAGCGGATGCTGGGCATGTCGCTGGACGCCGGCGGTCACCTCACCCACGGCTTCCGGCCGAACATCTCCGGCAAGATGTTCGACCAGCGCAGCTACGGCACCGATCCGGCCACCGGCCTGGTCGACTACGACAAGGTGGCCGAGGCGGCCCGCGAGTTCAAACCGCTGATCCTGGTGGCCGGCTACTCCGCGTACCCGCGGAAGGTCAACTTCCGGATCATGCGGGAGATCGCCGACTCGGTGGGCGCGACCTTCATGGTCGACATGGCGCACTTCGCGGGGCTGGTCGCCGGCAAGGTCTTCACCGGCGACTTCGACCCGGTGCCGCACGCGCACATCGTCACCACCACCACCCACAAGTCGCTGCGCGGCCCGCGGGGCGGCATGGTGCTCTGCGGGCCGGAGCTGGCCGACCAGGTCGACCGGGGCTGCCCGATGGTGCTCGGCGGTCCGCTGCCGCACGTGATGGCCGCCAAGGCGGTCGCCCTGGCCGAGGCCCGCCGCCCCGACTTCGCCGACTACGCCCAGCGGATCGTCGACAACGCCCAGGCGCTCGCCGAGGGGCTGACCCGCCGGGGCGCCAAGCTGGTCACCGGCGGCACCGACAACCACCTGGTGCTCATCGACGTCACCGGCTACGGCCTCACCGGCCGGCAGGCCGAGCAGGCGCTGCTCGACTCGGGCATCGTCACCAACCGCAACTCGGTCCCGCAGGACCCGAACGGCGCCTGGTACACCTCGGGCATCCGGATCGGCACCCCGGCGCTGACCAGCCGCGGTCTCGGCACCGCCGAGATGGACCAGACCGCCGAGCTGATCCACACCGTGCTCAGCCAGACCACGTCGGGCGAGTCCAAGGCCAAGTACGTCCTCGACCCGGCCCTGGCCGACAAGGTCAGCAAGCAGGCCAGCGACCTGCTGGCCGGCTTCCCCCTCTACCCCGCCGTCCACCTCGGCTGACGCCCCGCACCACCGACGCCCCGCCCG
>NZ_JAEVHJ010000200.1:0-12360 GCF_016802855.1 Micromonospora sp. ATA51
CGGGCGCGGCGGTCGCCGGGCCGCCGGCGGCGACCCCGGGGCGGCTCGCACCCCGCCGGGCCAGCCCCCGGTCGACGCCGACGAGGAGCAGACCGAGCAGCCAGAACGCTAACGCGAAGAAGAGCGAGCTGAGCCCGACACCGCCGTAGCCGAGCTGCCCCGCGTCGATGAACGGGTACGGATAGCGGTGCACGACCAGCCCGCGTGCCAGGGCGAACCCGAGGTACGCCAGCGGGAAGGCCAGCCACCAGGCCGCGTACCGGGGGCGTAGCCGGCCGCGCCGGTCGAACAGCGCCCAGTCCGCGATCGCGAGCAGCGGCACGACGGTGTGCAGGAACTGGTTGCCCAGCGCCTCGCCGAACGCCCGGTCCGGCTGGACCATTGCGAACGGGCTGGCCGGGTTGGCCAGCACCAGGTGGTAGACCACCCCGGTGATGGTGATGTAGAGGGTCACCGCGCCCTTGAGCGCCGAGGGCGGCTCGGGGCGGTCCTGCCAGGCCCGCCAGGCGGCGTAGCCGGCGAAGAGCCCGGCCGCCACGTTGCTCTGGATGGTGAAGTACGGCAGCAGCCCGGTCACCGTGGCCGGGCCGAGCGCGGTGAGCACGATCCCGGCCAGCACGCTGATCACGCTCGCCAGACGGAAGCCGAGCGCCACCCGCCGACGCCGCAGACTCATTCGGGGCAAGCTATCAGCCCGTCGCCGGCAGCAGCCGCTCGGCCGGCGGCCGGGTGGCCCGGCGGCAGCGGCCCGGACCGCGCCGGCGGTGGGCCCGACCGGGGGAGCTGGTTCGTATCGTCCGTCGCCGTCGGAGCAGTTCCGCCCGAGGCGGTCGGGGGGAGTCGCCGCGGGGTTGCCGGTGGTTTCCGCTCCGGTGCGCCATCTCCGCTCGCCGGCGCCGTCGGGCCCGACTCCTCGGGGGTGTGGGGACTGGGCCGGGACGGGCGGTCGGGCCGCGTCGGCAGGGCCGGCTGCGTTCGCTCCGCCGAAGGTTCCGTGGCGGACGGGATCATCACGACGGCCGGTGCGCCGGTGTCGCCGCCCGCGTCGTGCGGCCCGGTCGGCGCCGGGCTCGACGGGGTGCCGGGCGGTGTCGTCGACGCGGACGTCGTCGGGGCACCCGGCGCCGGCTTCGGCGGGTCGGCCGTCGGCAGTCGTTGCCGCAGGTCGTCGAGGTCGACCCGGAGCCGGGCCCGGTGCTCGTCGTCGCCGAGCGCGGCGAGCAGAGCTGCGGCCCGCTCAAGGTGGGCGCGGGCGTCTGCGTATCGGCCGGCGGTGAGGTCGCGTCGGGCCTGGTCCAGCATCCGATCGATCTCCTGTTCGGTACGCAGCGACTCGGCCCGCTCGGTCCAGATCAGTTCGGCGACCGGCCAGAGCAGCCCGCCCGGTTCCGCCCTGGCCGACCCGAGCCAGAGACCGCCGGTCATCGTCAGCAGGGTCAGTGCCGATCCGGCGAAGACCCGCCCATACCGTCGTGGCGCCCGCCCGGGGCGGTGTCGTTTCCGCCGCGCCGCCGGCACCACGTCCGCCGCCGGTGGCATCGCGGGCGCAGCACTCCGCCCGCCGCGCGTCGGGTCGGACCGCTCGTCCGCCGTGGTCGCGTCGTCGCGCCCGCCTCCGGCCGCCGTGGCGGTCTCCGGGCTCGTCGGTAGCCGATCCGGTCCGGCGACAGAACCCGACGCCGCGGCGTCGACAGCCGCGGCTCGGGCCTCCAGTTCGGCGTGCCAGTCGGTCAGCAGGGCGGCGACCGGGTCATCGGCGGCCGGTGGCTCGCCGCGACGGATCGCGTCGAGCAGTTCGTCGTCCCGCAGCACCGGGTCCTCAGGTGGGGGAGGAACGTTGGAGGTCATCGGATCACCGCAGCCAGGGTGTCCCCGGCGACGGCGCGCAGCCGGGTGAGCGCGCGGTGCTGCACCAGCCGTACGGCACCACCGGTCATGCCGAGCACCGTACCGACCTCGTCCGCGGTCATGCCGACCGCCAGCCGGAGAACCAGGATCTCCCGGTGGATCGCCGGCAGTTGGGCCAGCAACTCGTTGAGGCGGGCGCCCAGGTCGGCGGCGAGGGCCAGTGGTTCCGGCCCGGGCGTGGGGTCGGCGGTGTCCGGCACGTCGGCGACGCTGTCCGTGCGGTCCCGGCTCGCCGTGCGGCAGGCGTCGGCGACCTTGCGCGCAGCGATGCCGTAGACGAAGGCGAGGAAGGGCCGACCCTGGTCGGTGAAGCGGGGCAGCGCGCGAAGCACCGCGACGCAGACCTCCTGGGCGACGTCCTCCGCGGTCGCGCCTCCGACGCCGACATGGCCCAACCGGGCCAGGCTGTAGCGCACGACGATCGGTCTGATCTGTGTCAGCACCCCGGCCACCGCCGCGGGATCACCGGCGACGGCCCGACGCACGAGGTCGGGATGCGGTGTGTCCATCGAGGTCAATGAGGGCCTTCCGGTGCGGCTCGCTCGACCGTAGCCGCCCTCCGTCGTACCGCCAAGGGGTGAAACGCCGCGATTCCCGGCGGCGATAACCCGACAGGAGAGGGCCCCGGCGACCTGGCGTCAGCGACGTCGGGTCAGTCGCTATGCGGCTTTTCCAACAAATCTGTATATTTCCAATAACGAATAGCTTTGCACCCTGGCCCGGCACCGCCGGCTGCGACAACCTCGGCATGGGCCAACCGCCCCTACCGCACGTGGAGAGGAACCCCATGCGCAAGACACTGGGCGTCGCGATGCTCACCGGCATCGTCGTCGCCGCCTCGGCCACCGGCGCCAACGCCGCGCCGCGCGCCGAGGCGCAGACCGCCTACATCGTCGTCCTCCGCTCCGACGCCAACTCGTCGTCGGTCGCCACCGAGCAGGCCAGGGCCAACGGCGCGAGCCTCGGCCACATCTACCAGTACGCCCTGCGCGGCTACTCGGCCCAGATGAGCGCGACGGCCGCCGCCCGCATCGCCCGAGACTCGCGGGTGCTCTTCGTCCAGCCCGACGGGGTGGCGACCGCCGACGCCCAGACGACGCCGACCGGCATCAACCGGGCCGACGCCGAGCTGAGCCCGACCGCGAAGATCAACGGCGTGGACGAGCGGGTCAACGTCGACGTGGCGGTCATCGACACCGGCATCGACCTCACCCACCCGGATCTCAACGTCTACACCGCCGGGGCCAAGAACTGCTCCACCGGCACCAGCGCGAACGACGGCAACGGCCACGGCTCGCACGTCTCCGGCACGATCGGCGCGCTGGACAACGGCGTCGGTGTGGTCGGCATGGCGCCGGGTGCCCGGCTCTGGCCCGTCCGGGTGCTCAACAACGCCGGCAGTGGCACCTTCTCCGACATCATCTGCGGCATCGACTACGTGACCGCGCACGCCAGCGAGATCGAGGTCGCCAACATGAGCCTCGGCGGCTCCGGCTCCGACAGCGCCTGCGGCAGCAACAAGGACGCCATGCACGAGGCCATCTGCAGGTCCGTCGCGGCCGGTGTGACGTACGTCGTCGCCGCCGGCAACGAGACCGACAATGCCGCCAACCACGTGCCGGCCGCGTACGACGAGGTCATCACCGTCAGCGCGCTCGCCGACTTCAACGGCCTGCCCGGTGGCGGCGCGGCGGCCACCTGCCGCAGCGACGTGGACGACACCATCGCCGACTTCTCGAACTTCGGCGCGGACGTGGACCTGATGGCCCCGGGTGTCTGCATCTACTCCACCTGGAAGGGCGGCGGCTACAACACCATCTCCGGCACCTCGATGGCCAGCCCGCACGCCGCCGGTGGCGCCGCCCTCTACAAGGCGACCCACCCGACGGCCAGCCCCAGCGCGGTCAAGTCGGCCCTCCAGTCGGCCGGTACGACCAGCTACAGCTGGCCGGCAGGCGACCCCGACGGGATCCAGGAGAAGCTCCTGAACGTCGCCACCTTCTGATCCTCGGCCGTACTGGCAGGAGGAGCCGCAGCATCCGGGTCGGCTGCCCGCAGGACGGGCGGCGACCGCCTCGGCTCAGCGCGAGGTCGGGCCGGTCGAGGCCGGCAGGTTCCCCGACGGGCTGGTGGGCCGCCCGGTCGGGTCCCCAGGGGTATCCGGCGTGGACGGTGCGCGGTCCGGTCGGCCGGTGACCTGGCCGGTCGGTTCGCCGCCGGTCTTGCCGCTCGGGCTGACCGTCCGGCCGCCCGGGTTGTTCCGAGCGTCGAGCACCCGATCGCAGTAACCAGGCACCTTCTCGCGTCCCCCCGCAGCCGAGAGCAGTTCGGCGAAGCGGGGGCTGTCCAGCATCCGGTGGCGGTTGCCGTTCTGCTCGGCCCGGTAGGCGGTGCAGAGCCCGACCAGGGCCGGTGAGGCCGTCGCCGGGTCGGACGGGCCGCCGGCTGCGGTGGGGGAGACGGTGGGGCCGCCGGTCGGCGTGGGACGCCCAGCAGCGCTCGCGCTCGGTGGCGTCGTGGTGTGGTCGGCGCCGCTCCGGGATCCGGGCAGGGCGCCGGTGGCCGCGGCCAGCGCCACGCCGCCGGTGGTGGCGGCCAGCAGGGCCGCGAGGGCGACCTTCGCGCTGAGCAGCCCGGCGAGGATCCGCCGCTCGGGGCCGGCGGCCGGCCCCGGAACCGAACCCGCCCGCGCCGTTCGGAACGCCTCCAGGGCGACCCGCTCGCCGGCCAGCTCGTGCGGGCGGGCGGCGGCCCGGACGGCGGTGAGTAGTCGGACGAGCGCCTCCGGACCATCCGGCGGGTCGGCGACGGGACCGACGAGCAGTCGCTCGACGGCCTCCTGGTCCATGCGGTGTGCGTTCATCTCGTGTCCCTCAGCGCCGTCGCTCGACGCGACGTCACATGGGAACCCTGCGTACGCCCCCGATTCCGCAGGTGAGATCGATCACCCCGCGCGGCAACGGGCCGTGTGCCCCTGGGCTCAGCCCATGGTCTTCGCCCCGTCGATCGACTCGCGGAGGATGTCCGCGTGCCCGGCGTGCTGGGCGGTCTCCGCGATCAGGTGCAGCAGCACCCGCCGCACCGACCAGCTCGCGCCCGGTTCGAACCAGGGCGCGGTCGGTAGCGGGTGCGCGGTGTCCAGGTCGAGCGTGGCCACCAGTTCGTCCGTCGCGCGGGCGACCCGGTCGAACTCGTCGAGCAGGCCGGCGAGCGTCTCGCCCTCCTGCATCCGGAACTGGCCCGCCCAGTCGACCGGCTGGCTCCGCATGGCCTCGGCGCCGCCGACCGCGAACCGCATCCACCGCTGCTCGACGATCGTGACGTGTTTGATCAGGCCGCCGAGGCAGAGCTCGCTGACCGTGCTGCGCTGTGCCGCCTGCTCGTCGGTCAGCCCGTCCACCGTCTGCCGGAGGAAGCCGCGGTGCCGACGCAGCGTGGCGAGCAGATCCGCCCGCTCACCGGTGACGACCTGCTCGGAAACGCTCATGATGTCTGCCCTTCCTTGACGACTGCGACCACGATATGGCCGGCCACCGACAGTCCCGCGTCACTCCACGGCGGACGCCCGCACGTTCCCAGCGGTTGCCGATCCGCCCGGCCCGCGGTGCACTGAACTACATGGGTGTAGTCAAGGTGGGAACCTCGTCCTGGGCCGACCAGCAGCTGGTCCGCTCGGGCTGGTACCCGCGGGCGGTCAACACCCCGGCCGGCGGCTCGGCTGGTACGCGGAGCGGTTCGCGCTGGTGGAGGTGGACACCTCCTACTACGCGATCCCGCCGCCGGAGACCGCCGAGGGCTGGGTGGCGGCCGCCCGCCCGGCTTCACCTTCGACGTCAAGGCGTTCAGCCTCTTCACCGGCCACCACACGCCCGTGGCGGCGCTGCCGCGGGACCTGCGCCCGGCCGGCGGCCCGAGCCGGATCCGCTGGCGGGACCTGCCCGCCGGGGCGTACGACGAGCTCTGGGACCGGTTCCGGGCGGCGCTGGCGCCGATCGCGGCGGCCGACCGGCTCGGCGCGGTGCTGCTGCAGTTCCCGCCGTGGCTGGCCCGGAGCGCGGCGGCCGAGCGGCGGATCGCCGAGCTGGCCCGGCGGTGCCGACCGTGGCGGGTCAGCGTCGAGCTGCGGCACTCGTCCTGGTTCACGGAGGACACCGTCGTGGACACCGTGACCTTCCTGCGCGAGCACGGGCTGACCTACGTCTGCGTGGACATGCCGCAGGGGCACGCTTCCTCGGTGCCGCCGATCCTGGTCGCCACCGCCGACCTCGCCGTCGTCCGGTTCCACGGGCACAGCGCCGCCTGGGAGAGCGGCGACAAGCAGGACAGGTTCCGGTACGGCGACGAGGAGCTGCGGCGCTGGTCGGTGCTGCTCACCGAGCTGGCCGACCAGTGTGCCGAGCTGCACGCGCTGATGAACAACTGCTGCGGCGACCAGGCCCAGCGCGACGCGGCCCGCCTCGCCGGACTGCTCGGCGTCGACGTCACCCGGGCGCGGGCCGCCGCCTCCTGACGCCGTCGCCCGAGGTTTCCCCGGTCCCGGGCCGGGTACCGGCGGAGCCGAGGCACGACGGAAGGGGAGCGCGTGAGCCAGCGGGACGAGGCGGCGACGGGCCGGCCGGACGACCGGGACCCCGGGCGACCCGGGAAGCCGAGGAGGCGCACGGCGGCAGCATGGCGCCCGGCCTGGTGGACGACACCGGCCACCCGGTGACCGAGCCGCCCGCGCCGGAGCACGAGCCCGAGCCGTCCGCGATGGGGACGCCGGGGGAGGACGGGACCGGCTCCTGACCGCGCCTGCCGACCCTCGTGGTCTTCCTCGCGCTCGGGGTCGCCGGCCCGACCCGGCCCGACCGCCTGGTGCGGTCGGGCGTTGCGTGTTCCGGGTCCGCTCAGCCGCGCCGGGTGACCCCCTCCGGGCGCATGCCGGTCGACTCCTCCAGGGAGTTGTCCGGCAGGTCCTCGCCGGCCCGGTCGTCCGGGAACGTGCGTGCGCTCGGCGCGGGGTCGGGCGGCGCGCCGGGCCCCGCCTCCGCCGTACGGGTCGGTTCAACCGGGCCGAAACCGTGCCGCCCGGCCGGCTTCCCGTCGGCGGTCGGGCGCCGGCCCGGCGTTCGCCGCGCCGGCCCTCGGGCACCGCGCTCTCCTCGCTGCCCTCGTCCATCGGCGAGTCCTCGCCCGCGCCCCACGGCGGGTCGGCGTCGAACCCGTCCGTGGTACCCCACGGCTCGGCCGACTCCGGCCCCCGCCGCTCGCCACCCGTTGCCGGTCCGTCGTTCCTGGTCATGGCCACCTCGCCTGGTCGGTCAGCCCCTGCCGCGTTGATTGCCCGCCACCGCGCCGGTCATGCCGCCCGCCTTCGGCGGCGAATCGCCGACGGCGGCGTAGTGCCGGACGCCGGCGTCCCGGTGGGGCTGCCGGCCGTCCGGCCCGGCCGATCAGCGGCCCGACATCGCCATCTGCCGTTTGGCCGTGGCCATGCCGGCCACCTTGCCCATCGCCTTCGGCGCGGCCATCAAACCGCCGGCCCGGCCGAGCATCCCCCGGAACACCTGCCCCGGCTTCTGCTGCTCGCCCATGTACGCCGTCACCACCACCAGCGCGCCGGTCAGCGCCGGGATCGCCCACTGCAGCATCTTCAGCTGCCGCTGGCTGGAGGCGACGTTCGCCGGCGTCTGGTAGCTCGGCTCGGTGGCCCCCTCGACGGGCGGGCCGCCCGCCTTCTGCAACCGCATGCCGAGCAACCGGCTGTACCCGGTCACCGCGAGCGCGCCGACCGTCAGTGCGGTCTTCACCGCGCTCGTCTTCGCGACCCCGGACTGGGCGGTCATGCGTGGGCTCTCGGTGACCAGCTCACCCACCGCGCCGGCCAGGTGGGCGCCGATCGCCGCGGCGTTCACCGGGGTCCACCGGGCCCAGCCCGCCGAGGCCACCGGCAGCCGCTGCGTCGAATCGTTGACCTGTGCCGCCGCGCCGTTGACGCCAAGCGCTCCCATCAGCGAGCCGCCGAACCAGGCCGCCAGGCCCAGGTCGTGCATCGAGCGCAGTGCGGTGTGCCGTTCTGACATCTGGATCCCCCTCCGCGGTTTTCGAGCGTGCGGCATACCCACCATCCGGGCCGCTATGCACCGCGGTTCGCTGGTGTCGAGGCAGGTGGCGCCGGGACGCCGGAGAAGCGGACAGGACGGGGCGAGCAGGGCGTGAACGGGAGGTGCCGGGGGCGGACCGGGCGGCGGTCAGCGGCGGGGCAACCCGGCGGCGAAGCCGGCCACCCGGGCGGCCAGCGGCGTCGAGGCGCGGACCCAGGTGAAGTGGTCCAGCGCCGCACCCGCCTCCGCCGCCGTGTACCGGTGCCGGGTGACCGGCGCGGCGGTCAGCTTGGCGCAGAGGTGGTCGAGGGTGGCGTGCGGGGTGTACTGATCGTCGTCCACGCTGACCGCCAGCACCGGGGTACGCACCGACCCGACGGCCGCCTCGGCGTCCACCCCGTCGAGCGTCGGGAAGCGGCCGGTCCGCGCGGTGTACGCCCAGTCCCGGATCACCCCGCGTGCCTGCCGGCCGCCGAACCCCCAGCCCGGCCAGACGCCGAGCAGCCGGGCCGTCGCCGCGATCCCCTGGGTGTACGGCAGCACCCCCCAGCCCCGCGGTCCGGGGTAGCGGCGCCACCAGGGCAGGCCGACGGCCACCAGGGCCAGCCCGTCGACGACGTCCGCGTCGTGCAGCGCCTGGTGCAGGACCGCCGCCTGCCCGCCGAGGGAGTGCCCGAGCAGCACCCGGGTCCGCCCGTCCAGCCGGGGCTTGAGCGCCGCCAGCACGGCGGCGATGTCCCCGGCCAGCTCGGCATAGCCGTAGCGGCAGGACCGGCTGGGGGCGGGGGTGCTCTCGCCGGTGCCACGCAGGTCGGCCACGACGACACCGAGGCCGGCGGCGCGCAGGGCCGCGGCGAACGGACGGTAGTAGCGGGCCCGCACGCCCATCGCCGGCCAGATCAGCACCACCGGCGCATCCGGCGCGCCGTCCGGATCGGGGTACGTCTGCACGCCGATCCGGGCGCCGTCGACGTCGATGAACTCCTGGCTGTACTCCGGCTCCCCGCTCACCGGCTCAGCCTACGGCCGAAAGCTACCGGCGGGTAGCAGGGGTGTGGACGGCGGCCCGTCCGGCGGTCGGAGGCTGCGCTCGACGGCGGCGAGCACCGTCGGCACGTCCAGCGCCGCGAGCGCCGGGTGCGGGCCGCCGTCGTCGGCCGGTCGGCGCGGCCCCACCCAGAGCGCCTGATGCCACGGCCGGTCCGGCGGCGGGCCCCACTGCGCCGGCGGCACCGGCCCGAAGAGCAGCACCGACGGGGTGGCGTAACCGGTGGCGAGGTGGCCGACTCCGGTGTCGCCGCTGATCACCACGCGGGCGTGGGCGACCAGCGCGGCCAGCTCGCCGAGGTCGGTCTGCCCGGCCAGCACGGCGTCGGCGGGCAGCCCGGCCCGGTGGGCCACCTCCTCGGCGATGCCCCGCTCGCCGGGCCCGCCGGTCACCACCACCCGGTGGCCCCGGTCGGTCAGCTCCCGGGCCACCGCCGCGAACCGGGCCGGCGGCCAGCGCCGCTGGGTCGCCTTCGCGCCCGGGTGGACGATGCTCACCCCGGTCGGCAGCCGACCCGGCTCCGGCCGGCGCAGCGCCAGGTCGGTGCGGTCGGCAGGGATGCCGTACCAGGCCAGCAGCCGGCACCAGCGGTCGACCTCGTGCTCGTCGGCCCGCCAGCCCGGGCCGTCGAGGTGCCCGGCCTCGGCGTTGGCGAAGGCGAGCAGCCGGCGGGGCCGGACGCCGGCCAGCATCCGGTGCGACTGCGGGCCCCGGCCGTGCAGGTTGACCGCCAGTTCCGGCGGCGGGCCGGGCCACGCCAGGTGGCCCAGCCCGTCCGCCTCGACCAGCCGGTCCACGCCGCCGACCAGCTCGACCAGCGGCGCCAACCAGCACGGCGCGACCAACGCCAGCTCTTCGCCCGGGTACGCGGCGCGCAGCGCCCGCAGCGCCGGCACCCCGGTGGCGAGGTCGCCGACGCCGAGCGCCCTGAGCACCAGGATCACGGGTACGACGACTCCTGCTCGGCGCAGACCACCAACTCGCGGACGGCGCAGCCGGCCGGTTGGGTGAGGGCGAACAGGACCGCCTCGGCGGTGTCGGCCGGGTCGTTGAGGACCGCGTCCGGGCCGGGCTTGTACCGCTCGTCCCGGTCGTCGAAGAACGCCGTCCGCATTCCGCCGGGGATCAGCAGCGTCACGCCCACCTTTCCGGCCAGCTCGGCGGCGAGCGCCCGGGTGAACCCGACCACCCCGAACTTCGCCGCGCAGTACGCGGTGGCGTCGCTGACCGCCTTGACGCCCAGCGTGGAGGCGACGGCGACCACCGTGCCGTGCGAGCGTTCCAGGTGCGGCACCGCCGCCCGGACCACCGCGGCGGTGCCGAGCAGGTTGACCGCCACGATCCGGTCCCACGTCTCGCCGGGGACGTCGGCGAGCGGGCCGGGTACGTCCATGCCGGCGGCGGTGACCACCCCGTCGAGGCCGCCGGCCTGCTCGGCGAGCTGTCGGGTGGCCGCCTCGGCGGCCCGGGTGTCGGCCAGGTCGCACTCGACCCAGGGCACCCCCTCGGCCGGCGCCTGTCGGTCCAGCACGTACGGCCGGCCGCCGGCCTTGGCCACCGCGGTCACCACCGCCGCGCCGAGGCCGCTCGACCCGCCGGTGACGAGGATTGCGTGTCCGTTCATCAGATTCCTTCCGTGGATACCCCGCCTTCAGGCAGGGACGGAACGGGAACTCCCGCCCCTTAGGACAGGGAAAGCCGATTCGCCGTCAGGGCGAATGGGCGTCGCAATATTCGGGCGTGATGCTGTAACACATGCTTGCTAGGTTGTGAGGTGTGGCGTCGGTGTGAAGCGAGCTTTTCGGTATCGCTTCTACCCCACAGCCGCGCAAGCTGTTCAGCTGTCCCGCACGTTCGGGTGCGTGCGCAAGGTCTACAACCTCGCGCTGTCTGCGCGCACCGAGGCGTGGATGCTGCGGCAGGAGCGGGTCAACTACAACGCGACCTCGGCCATGCTGACCGCCTGGAAGAGGACAGACGGACTGGCCTACCTCAATGACGTGTCGTCGGTGCCGCTGCAGCAGACGCTGCGGCACCTGCAGGCCGCCTTTACGAACTTTTTCGCTGGCCGCGCCGGCTATCCGCGCTTCAAGTCGAAGAAGAGGTCGCGTCGGTCGGCGGAGTACACCGCCAGCGGGTTTCGTTACCGCGACGGCACGCTGACCCTCGCCAAGATGGCCGAGCCCTTGCAGATTGCTTGGTCGCGTCCGCTGCCGGACGGTGCGCAGCCGTCCACCGTGACCGTCAGTCAGGACGCCGCCGGACGCTGGTTCGTGTCCTTGCTGTGCGACGACGTGATCCCAGCTGCCGCGGTGACGGCCGCAGCGGTCGGGATCGATGCCGGCCTGGATCACTTGCTCACCCTGTCCACTGGGGAAAAAATCGCCAACCCGCGACACGAGCGCCGCGACCGGAAGCGGCTGGCCAGGGCGCAGCGGGACCTGGCGCGTCAGGAGAAAGGTTCCGCAAACCGGGGGAAGGCCCGGTTGCGGGTTGCGCGGATCCACGGGCTGGCCGAGAAGATGCCGTTGGCCGTGCGGTCGTGGGTGTGCCGGTGCGGCAGTGTCCACGACGTGATGTGAACGCGGCACGCAACATTTTGGCCGCCGGGCTGGCGGTGTCGGCCTGTGGAGCCGGTGTGAGACCTCAACGGGAGTCCTCCCGGAAGCGGCAGTCGGCGACGAAGCAGGAAACCCGGTGGGTGACCACTGGAATCTCCCGCCCTTGGGCGGAGGAGGATGTCAAACCGCTCCTTTGACGAGGTGGAGGCCGCGCTGGCGCGCGGCGGAGATGGTGCCGGTGGTGGACCGGCCGGCCAGGTAGGGGACGGTGACGGCCCGCCCGCCCCAGCGGTGCACGAGGTCCGCTTCGGGCAGCTCCTCGCCGGCGTAGTCGCCGCCCTTGACCCAGACGTCGGGTCGCAACCGGGCCAGCACCTGGTGCGGGGTGGGCTCGTCGAAGACCACCACCGCGTCGACGCAGTCCAGCGCGGCGAGCAGCCGGGCCCGGTCGCCCTCCGGGTTGACCGGGCGCTCCGGCCCCTTCAGGCCACGGACGCTGCGGTCGGAGTTGAGGCAGACGATCAGGCAGTCGCCGAGGCGGCGGGCCGCCTGGAGGGTGGCGACGTGCCCGGCGTGCAGGATGTCGAAGCAGCCGCCGGTGGCGACCGTGGTGCCGCCGTCGGCGCGTACCTTCGCCACCAGCGTCCTCGGCGGTGCGCCGCGGGTCAAGACATGCGCCCAGGGTCTGCCACCGCGCCTCGACGCCGGCGGGAGGACCCGACTGACCGATGGATCATCGGGAGGCGGCATGTCCACC
>NZ_JAEVHJ010000201.1:0-12348 GCF_016802855.1 Micromonospora sp. ATA51
CGGATGTACGGCCTGCGGTCGCGTGAGGCCAAGCGGCGACTGCTGGCGGCCGCGGGTAAAGGCGTGGGGTAGTGGCTGGCTCCGTGTTGACGTCGACCGCGACGTGCACCGCGTACCGGGCGGTGTGCGGCGGTAAGCCCGACGTGCCGGGGGTGCAGGCGCCCGTGACCCTGGTTTGCTGCCCGACATGAGCGGCACAAAGATCGCCCGGCGCGGGAACGCGGCCCACCGCCTCTACAGCGTGGTGGTCTTCGTGGTCCTCGCCTCGCTGGACAACGTGGCGATCGGGCTGGTGCCGCCGCTGTACGGGCCGATCTCCGGCGCGCTCGGGGTCCCGCAACGGCTGCTCGGCCTGGTCACCGCGGTGAGCTTCCTGGTCAGCGCGGTGGCCGCGGTCGGCTGGGCGTACGTCGGGGACCGGACCAACCGCAAGCCGCTGCTCATGGTCGGCACGCTGATCTGGGCGGCCGGCACCGGCGGCGGCGCGCTGGCGCAGAACTACCCGACGTTCCTCGCCGCTCAACTCGTCGCCGCGGTCGGGCTGGGGGCGGTCGGCTCGGTCGGCTTCTCCGTGGTCACCGACCTGATCTCGCCCCGCCGCCGGGGCCTGGTGATGAGCTTCTGGGGACTGTCTCAGGGCGTCGGCACCCTGGCCGGCACGCTGACCGGCGGGATCCTCGGCGCCACCGACTGGCGGCGGCCGTTCCTGGTGCTCACGGTGGTCGGGCTGGCCGCCACCGTCGCCTACCTGTTCACGTACGACATCCGGCGCGGGCAGAGCGAGCCGGAGCTGGCCGAGGCGCTCGAGGCCGGCGCCGACTACGACTACCGGATCACCCGGGCCGACCTGCCGCGGATCCTGGCCCGGCGGACCAACCGGTGGCTGATCCTGCAGGGGCTCACCGCGCAGGCCGCGTTCGGTTCGCTGGTCTGGCTGCCGGTGCTCTTCGCCCAGCGGGCCGAGGCGCAGGGCTATTCGACGGCCACCGCCGTGGTGGTGGGCAGCGTCTTCGCCACCCTGTTCCAGCTCGGCGGGGTCCTCTCCATCGTGGGCGGCCTGGTCGGCGACGCGCTGCAACGGCGTACGCCGAGCGGCCGGGCCCTGGTCGCGGCGGTCGGCATCCTCGCGGCCGTGCCGTTCTACCTGGTCCTGTTCTTCGTGCCGATCCGGATCGACGTGCCGGACGGCGCCGGCTCCGGCGCGGTGGTCGCCGCGGTGCTGGCCAGCGTGGTCACCGAGCCCACGGTCGGGCTGAGCCTGCTGACCGCGGTGGTCGCGCTCGCGCTCACCTCGGCCAACTCGCCGAACTGGTTCGCGCTGATCGCCGACGTCAACCCGCCCGAGCACCGGGGCACCGTCTACAGCCTGGGCAACCTGGTCAACGGGGTCGGGCGGGCGGCCGGCAACGGGCTGGTCGGGGTGGCCTTCGCCGGGCTGCGCGCGGCCTTCCCGCCGCCGCTGAACTACGCCGTCGGGCTGGCCGCCTTCCAGCTCTTCTTCATCCCCACCGGCGTCATGTACTGGCTCGCCGCGCGCACCTCACCCGGCGACATCGAGTCGGTGCACGGCCTCCTGCACGCCCGCGCCGACCGCCTCTGACCGCCAGACGAGACGAGGCGGTGCGTCCAGGAACGGACCGGCCCGCCGGCGCCGCTGTGAGGCGGCGGCCGACGGGCCGGGTGGTGGTCAGGCGCGGACCCAGACGGTCGCGTCGGTCGGGACCCGCCCGTCGTCGTCCAGCGGGGCGCTGCAGTGGAGCACCTCGCCGGCCGGCGCCGGGACGGCGGCCGGGCCGAAGTTGGTCAGCACGGTCAGGGCGCCGTTGCGGAAGGCGAGCACCTCGTCGCCGGTGGAGAGCCACTCCAGCGGGCCCCGGGCCAGCCCGTGCTCGCGCCGCAGCCGCAGCGCGGTCCGGTACAGCTCGTACGTCGAGCCGGGCACCCCGCGCTGCCGGTCCAGGGCGTACTCAGCCCAGCTCGGGGGCTGTGGCAGCCAGCTCGCGTCGGTCGGCCCGAAGCCGTACGACGGGGCGTCGGCCTCCCACGGGATCGGCACCCGGCAGCCGTCCCGGCCGCGCTCGGTGTGCCCGCTGCGCTCCCAGGTCGGGTCCTGCCGGGCCTCGTCGGGGAGCGTGGTGTGCTCCGGCAGCCCCAGCTCCTCGCCCTGGTAGAGGTAGGCGGAGCCGGGCAGGGCGAGCATCAGCAGACTGGCCGCCCGGGCCCGGCGCAGGCCGAGCGCGGCGTCGGGCTGCGGGTCGCCGATGCCGATGCCGTTCGGCCGCGGCGCGCCGATCGGCAGCGCGAGCCGGGAGGCGTGCCGCACCACGTCGTGGTTGGAGAGCACCCAGGTGGTGGGGGCGCCGACCGCGTCGGTGGCCTCCAGCGAGCGGGTGATCACCGCGTACTGGGCCGGGGCGGTCCAGGCGGCGAGCAGGTACTCGAAGTTGAACGCCTGGTGCATCTCGTCCGGACGGACGTAGTGGGCCAGCCGCTCGGCCGGCTCCACCCACGCCTCGGCGACCAGGATCCGCTCCCCGCCGTACGAGTCGAGCAGCCGCCGCCACTCGCGGTAGATCTCGTGCACGCCGTCCTGGTCCCACATCGGCGGGCGGGGCTTGTCCACCTCCTGGCCGGAGAGGATCTCGTGCGGCTCCTGCCAGTCGGCCAGGTCGGCTTGCTTGATCAGCCCGTGGGCCACGTCCACCCGGAAGCCGTCGACGCCCCGGTCCAGCCAGAACCGGAGGATGTCCAGGAACTCGGCGCGGACGTCCGGGCTGTCCCAGTTGAGGTCGGGCTGGCCGGTGTCGAAGAGGTGCAGGTACCACTGCCCGTCGGCACCCGGGTCCACGCCGGCCCGCCGAAGACGCTCTGCCAGTCGTTCGGCGGCTTGGCGCCCTGCGGTCCCTTGCCGTCCCGGAAGACGTACCGCTGCCGCTCCGGACTGCCCGGCGCGGCGGCCAGCGCCTCGGCGAACCAGTGGTGCGCGGACGAGGTGTGGTTCGGCACCAGGTCGACGATGACGCGCAGCCCGCGCGCCTTCGCCTCGGCGATCATCTTGTCCGCGTCGGCGAGGGTGCCGAAGAGCGGGTCGACGTCCCGGTAGTCGGCCACGTCGTACCCGGCGTCGGCCTGTGGGGACGGGTAGAACGGCGACAGCCAGACCGCGTCGACGCCCAGCTCGGCGAGGTGACCGAGGCGGGCGGTGATGCCGGGGAGGTCGCCGATGCCGTCGCCGTCGGAGTCGGCGAAGGAACGCGGGTAGATCTGGTAGATGACGGCCTCGGTCCACCAGCCGGTGCCGGGCCGCCGGCCGTTTCCTGCTGCGTCACGTCGGTGTTCAGAGCCTTCTCCCCTTGTGTCGAACCGTGCCGCCCGGTGGTCGGACGGTTGCTGCCCTGCCGTCCGCGGGACGGCCGAATTCTTCAGTTTGCCCCGGGCGGGGCGGTCGACTCCCGCACGACCAGCCGAGTGGGCAGGATCACTGGCGGCGCCGGCGAGTTGCCGGGGGCGTCGCCGCCGCGCGGCGCCGGCAGGCGCCCGGCGTACGGCTCGACGGTGCGGGCGCCGAGCGGGTCGAGCAGGATCCGCGCGGCGAGCAGGCCCTGCTCCGCCGCCGGCTGCGCGATGGTGCTCAGCCCGAGCACCTTGGCCAGGTCGTGGTCGTCGATGCCGATCACGCTGACGTCCTGCGGCACCCGGAGCCCGGCGTCCCGCAGGGCGGTCATCGCGCCCATCGCCATCTCGTCGCAGGCCGCGAAGATGGCGGTCGGCGGTTCGCCCCGGGCCAGCAGCTCGGCGGTGGCCCGGTTGCCGCCGTCGATGGTGAACTGCGACTCCACGTCCAGACTGGGGTCGGGGCGGATCCCGGCCGCGCGCAGCGCCGCCTGGTAGCCCAGCCGCCGGTCCAGATGGGTGGTGAAGGCCAGCTCGTCGTCCGGGTCGCCGGAGATGTGCGCGATCCGGGTGTGGCCGAGGTCGAGCAGGTGCCGGGTGGCGGTCCGCGCAGCGGCCACGTCGTCGATCCGGACGCACGGCCAACCGGGCACATCAGTGCCGGAGCTGATGGTGACGCCGGGCAGGTCCAGCGCGGTCAGCGCGGCCACCTCCGGCGGGCGCAATGGCGTGGCGACCAGGATGACCGCGTCCACCCGCTTGTGCAGGCTGGCCGTGCGCAGCACCCGCTGCCGGGTCTGCTCCCGGCCGCCGAGGTTGTAGAGCAGCAGGTCGTAGCCGGACTCGTGGAGGAATTCCTCGACCGCCTCGACGACCGTGCCGAAGAACCACCGGGTGATCCGGGGGACCACCACGGCCACGGTGCCGGTCTTCCCGCCGGCCAATCGGGACGCGTTCGGGGAGACCGCGTACTGGAGCTGCTCGGCGGCGGCGAGGACCCGGCGCCGGGTCGCGGCCGAGACGGTCGGGAGACCGCGCAGCGCCCGCGAGACGGTGGCCGTGGAGACCCCGGCCAGGCGGGCGACGTCGTCAATCTTGGTCATCGTTCCCCCGCTCCATCCGCGCCCGCCGCCGCCGGGGGACCGGCGGCGGCGGACCGACGGGTCAGCCCTTGACGCTGCCGGCGAGCAGGCCGCGCACGAAGTAGCGCTGGAGGGACAGGAAGACGGTCAGCGGTACGACGATCGACACGAACGCGCCGGCCGTCAGCCGCTGCCACTCGTTGCCCCGGGTGCCGGCCATCTCGGCCAGCCGGACGGTGAGCGGGGCGGTCTCGTCGCCGCCCCCGGCGAAGATCAGCGCGACCAGCAGGTCGTTCCAGACCCAGAGGAACTGGAAGATGCCGAAGGCCGCCAGGGCCGGGGTGACCAGCGGCAGGACGATGGTGCGGAAGATCTTGGGGTGGGTGGCCCCGTCGACCCGGGCCGCCTCCATCAGGTCCCTGGGCAGCTGCGAGATGAAGTTGTGCAGCAGGAAGACGGCGAACGGGAGCGCGAAGCAGGTGTGCGCGAACCACACCTGGGCGAACTTCTGCTCGTCGACCAAGCCCCAGGCGGGGAGCACGGTGACCCCCGCGACGGTGACGCCGGTGGAGAAGAACTTCAGCAGCGGCACCAGGGCCATCTGCAGCGGCACGATCTGCAACGCGAAGATCGCGATGTAGAGCCAGTCCCGACCCTTGAAGTTGATCCAGGCCAGCGCGTACGCGGCCAGCGACGCGAAGGCGAGCGGGAAGAGCACCGACGGGATGGTGATCGCCAGCGAGTTGATGAAGTAGCTGGCGAGCTGGCCGGACGAGGAGGAGGTGCTGAAGAGCACCTGCTGGTAGTTGTCCAGAGTGAACTGCGGGTTGGTGAAGAACGTCCACCAGCCGGTGGTCTTGATCTCGTTCTCCGGCCGGACCGACGAGATCAGCAGGCCGAAGGTGGGGATGGTCCAGACCAGCGCGATGACGATCGAGACGAGCGTGGCCGTACGGCTGTTCAGCCGCTTGCGGACGCGGGCGGCGCGGGTGGTCTTCTCGGTGGCCTGGGTGCCGGCCGGAACGGTGGGCGTGGCGGTGGTCATCTCAGCCCTCCCGCTGCTGACGCAGGTTGCGGATCTGGTAGATCACGATCGGGATGACCAGGACGAAGAGGAAGACCGCCAGGGCCGAACCCTGGCCGTTCTCGCCGTACCGGAACGCGTGGTTGTACATCTCGGTCGCGATGACGCTGGTGTCGTAGTTGCCGTTGGTCGCGGTCCGGACGATGTCGAAGACCTTGAGCGTGGCGATCGAGAGCGTCACCACCACCACGATCAGCGCCGGCCGGATGCTCGGCATGGTGATCCGCCAGAACATCTGCCACGGGGTGACCCCGTCGAGCCTGGCGGCCTCGACGATGTCCGCCGGGATGGCCTTGATCGCGGCGGAGAGCACCACCATGGCGAAGCCGGCCTGGATCCAGACCATGATCACGATGAGCAGAAAGGTGTTCAGCGGCGACTCGAGCAGCCACTGCTTGGGCTCTCCGCCGAGGCCGACGACGATCTGGTTGAGCAGACCGATCTGCTCCTGACCGTCGCCTCGGTAGGCGTAGACGAACTTCCAGATGATGGTGGCGCCGACGAACGAGATGGCCATCGGCAGGAAGATCAGGGACTTGGCGACCGCCTCGAACCGGGCCTTGTCCACCAGCACGGCGTAGAGCAGGCCGAAGGCGGTGGCCACCAGCGGGACCAGGAGCACCCAGATCAGGGTGTTCACCAGGACCCGGATGATCGAGCCCTCGGAGAACATCCAGCCGTAGTTGCGCAGGCCCACCCAGTCGTTGCTGCCTCTATCCATGAAGGAGAGCAGCGTGGTGCGGATCGCCGGCACCACCAGCCCGATCGTGAGCAGCAGCAGCGTCGGCAGCAGGAAGAAGAGCGCGAAGAGCCCCTCCCGCTCCTTGCGCCGGCGGGGCAGCGGGGTGCCGCTCGCCGAGGCGGCGATCAGCTGAGCCTCGCGACGGCGGGCGAACCAGGCCGGCACCGCGTCGAGGAGCAGGAGCAGGCCGCCCACCACCGCGACGAAAGCGATCAGCCCGTACATCAGCATGAGGAACTTGGGCTGTTCCTCCGCGAAGTCGAACTCCATCGACCCTCCTTCAAGGGTTCGGTCGGGGACGGTGGTCCGGCCCGCGCGAGCGGGCGACCACGTCTCAGATCACTTCGGCCAGCTGCTTTCGATGCCCTGGAGCACCGTGGCGGTGTCCTTGCCGTTGATCCAGTCGACCATGCCCTTCCAGAAGGTGCCCGCGCCGACCGCGGCCGGCATCAGGTCCGAGCCGTCGAAGCGGAAGACGGTCTTCGGGTCCTGCAGGATCTGGACGGAGAGCTTGTCCACCGGGTTCGGCACGTTGTTGATGTCGAGCTTGTTGTTCGCCGACAGCCAGTCGCCGATCTTGGCGCGGCTGTTGACGTACTCGCCGGAGGCCAGGTAGGTCTGCACCGCCTGGACCTCGGGACGGTCGGCGAACGCCGAGACGAACTCGCCGGCACCCAGCACCGGCTTGCCCTTGGCGGGGTCGACGGCCGGGAAGTAGAACGCGAAGACGTCGCCGTCCTCGGCCACCTTGGTGCCCTGCGGCCACTGGTTGGCGTAGAAGGACGCCTGGCGGTGCAGGGCGCACTTGCCGGTGGTGATCGGCGTGCCGGCCTCCTGGAAGGAGGTGGTGGCGATGCTCTTCACGCCGCCGAAGCCGCCGTTGACGTACTTCTCGTTCTTGAGGATGGTGCCGGCCTTGTCGAGCGCCTCGGCGACCTTCGGGTCGTTGAACGGGATGCCGTGGGTGGTCCACTGGTCGTAGACCTCGGGGGTCTGCGTCCGCAGCATCAGGTCTTCGATCCAGTCGGTGGCCGGCCAGCCGGTGGCGTCACCGGACTCGATGCCCGCGCACCACGGCTTGGTGCCGCTCGCCGCGATCTGGTCGCTGAGCTTGATCAGGTCGTCCCAGGTGGTGGGGACCTGCCAGCCCTTCTCCTTGAAGGTCTTCGGCGAGTACCACACGTAGGACTTCACGTTGGAGCCCAGCGGAACGCCGTAGAGCTTGCCGTCCACGGTGCTGTACTTCAGCCAGTCGGGGGTGAAGTTCTGCTCGGCCAGCGCCTTGGTGTCGGCGCCGACCGTCTTGATCTTGCCCGAGTCGACGAACCGCTTGAGCAGACCCGGCTGCGGGATGAAGGCCAGGTCGGGGGCGTTGCCGCCGTCGACCCGGACACCCAGCTGGGCCTCGAACTCGCCGCTGCCCTCGTGGTCGATATCGATGCCGGTGCAGTCCTCGAACTGCTTCCAGGACTGATCGAGGCGGTCGGCCTCGAGGTCCCGGATCGACGAGTAGATCGTCACCTTCTTGCCGTCGTGGCCCTGGTACTTCTCGTATGCGGCGCACTCGGGGGAGCTCGCCTTGTCGCTCTTCTTGTCGTTGCCGGTGCCGCAGGCGGTGGCGCCGAGCGCCAGCCCCAGTACGCCGGCGATCGCGAGAGCCTGGCGTGATCTGGCAAACGCCATGCCGATCTCCTTCCTTGCCGGCGCGTGGGGGAACCGAACCCGCGCCGGTCCGATGGTCGTCCCCACATGTAAGCGCTTGCATCAGCCCGAGTCCACCCCCTGCCGGACACGGCCCGGTAACAATCCCGAAACCCGCTCACCGGCCGTGGGCGCGCTCCCACCAGCCGCACTTTCCGGCCCGCTCCGGCCCCTTCCCATCGATGCAAGTTTCTGTCACGCTGAACCGATCGGATCGAAGGATTTCGACATAGGAGGTGCTGGATGCGTAGACGGTGGTTCAGCCTCGTGGCGGCCGGCCTGTTGGTCGCGGCGACCCTGCTGCCCGCGGCCCCGGCGATGGCCGCGCCCACCTTCAAGGTGCCCTTCCCTTGCGGCCAGTCCTGGTCCGGGCAGACCCGCTCCGACCACAGCCCGGCGTACGCGATCGACTTCAACCGCACCGACGACCTGGGCGACCCCGTGGTGGCCAGCGCGCCGGGCACGGTCGACCGGGTCACCGACCTCGGTGGCACCAGCTATGGCAAATACGTCCGGATCGACCACGGCGGCGGGTACACCACGTACTACGCCCACCTCAACGGCTTCAACGTCTCGGTCGGCCAGAGCATCGGCTACGGCAAGGTCATCGGCTGGGTGGGCAGCACCGGCGGCTCCACCGGCCCGCACCTGCACTACGAGCAGCGGCTCAACGGCAACGACATCCAGGCCCGGTTCAACGGCACGCTCGCGCTCTACTGGGGCACCAAGACGTACACCAGCGACAACAACTGCTCCTCGACCACCGCCACCGGGACGGTGAACACCGCCGGCGCGGACCTGACCGTCCGCTCCGGGCCGGGCACCGGCTACAGCGCGGTCGGCTCGGTCGCCGACGGCACCACGGTGACCATCTACTGCCAGACCTCCGGCACCACGGTCACCGGCACGTACGGCACCAGCTCGATCTGGGACCGGATCGGCACCGGCCGGTACGTCTCCGACGCGTACGTGCAGACCGGCTACGACGGCTACATCCCGAACGTCCCCCGCTGCTGACCCTGCGGGCCGGCCGGACTCGGGCTCGGTCCGGATCCGGGACAGCCCGCCGGACCGCACGACGCCGGGGTCGTCGTGCCCGGTTGCTCCGGTCTGGGAGGACGGAGCACCGGACCCGACGACCCGGCGGGTCAGGGATGGTACGGAACCGGCGTCTAATTGTTGAAGATGCTGACGCCACCCGGGCCGACCAGCAGGCCGACCACGATGAGGACGATGCCCCACAGGATCTGCCGGCGGAACAGCGCGAGGATGCCGGCGACCACGAGTACCACTGCGATAATCCAGAGAATCAGCTCCATGGCCGCTGAATACCCGGCCATCCGACCCTGGAAACCTGGGTCACCCGACTAGATGATCTCCCAGGTGGAAGATGCTGTACGCCTGTTTGATCACGGGGTGGGCGACGTTGCGGACCCGCACCCCGCCCGGGGTGGTGCCCCGCTCCGTGCCGTGGTGGGCGTGCCCGTGCAGGGCCAGCGCGGTCCGCGCCGCGTCGATCGCCTGGCCCAGCTGGTAGCAGCCGAGGAACGGGTAGATCTCCAGCGGCTCGCCGGCCAGCGTGTCCGGCACGGGGGAGTAGTGGGTGAGCGCGACCAGCAGGTCGCACTCCAGCCCGCGCAGCGCCTCGGCGAGCGCCTCCGCGCTCTCGTTGGTGGTCCGGACGAACGACTTCATCTCCGGCTCGCCGAAGTCGCTGGCGCACCGCCCGGCGAAGCCCCCGCCGAAGCCCTTCACCCCGGCCACGCCGAGCCGCCCGCCGGCACACTCCACCACCGTCCCGGTCCCCTCCAGCACGGTGATTCCGACGTCCTCCAGCACCTTCACCACCTGCGGCACCTGGTCGCACTGGTGGTCGTGGTTGCCGAGCACGGCGATCACCGGCACCCCGAGATTGCCGAACTCCTGCGCCACGCAACGCGCCTCAGACTCGGTCCCGTGGCGGGTCAGATCGCCGGCGAGCAGCAGCACGTCGGCGCAGCCGGGCAACTCCTCCAGGGCCGGCCGGAACCGACCGACCACGTCCTCGTCCAGGTGCACGTCGCCGACGGCGGCGATCCGGATCACGATCCCACCTCCCTCACGGCAGCTCTTCGGCCTGGGTGGGCGCCTGCGCCCGGATCACCCCGATGTCGCTGGTGATCGGGAGGTCGGGAAACCGCTCGGCCACCCGGCGCAGGATCTCCTCGCGCCGGTGCGGGCTCTCCACCTCGCCGTAGAGGACCAGGCCCCGCTCGCGGTGGACCACGGTGATCCCCTGCTCGGCGACGGCCGGATCCTCGGCCAGCAGCCGGTGGATCTCCGCCTCGACGTACTCGTCGGGCGGCGCGCCGCCGTGCTCCTCGGTCACGGTGTCTCCCTTCCTCCGGGTGTGCCGTCGTGCGGCAGCACGTCCAGCCGGTCGAGCAGCACCAGGAACGCCTCCGCGTACGGCGAGTGCTGCGTCTCCTTCCGTACCCGCTCCCAGTCGATCTGTTCCCGCAGCGAGCGGGCGAGCGGCAGGGCCCGGGCGAAGTCGCAGTAGTGCTGCGAGAAGCTGAGCAGCTTGTGCACCATGAGCTGGCTCGCGGAGAGCACCGGCATGTGGATCGCGTCGACCGGGCGCACGATGGTGTCGGCGAACGTCTCCTCGGTGACCGGGGTCTCGATCGGCCGGTGGATGAGGTCCACCATCCGACCCTCGTCGTAGACCTTGACCAGCCAGTCCTCGGGCGGGCGCTCGGCGGTGAAGCCGGCCGCGACCAGGGCCTCCAGGGCCCGGTCCACGTCCTGCTCGCGGAGCAGGAAGTCGACGTCGTGGTCGCTGGAGTGGCCGCCGTGGGCGTACACGGCGAAGCTGCCGCCCAGGGCGAACGGGATCTCGGACTGCTTGAGCACGGCGGCGACCTTCTTCAGCGTGTGGACCAGGGTCTCGTCCCCGCGCTCGGCCATCTGGGTCTCCCGTCGTCGTCTCGGCGGTGGGAATGAAGTTGCGTACCCGGCAATCCGGTCGGCCACACCTGGCCGTGACACGGTGTGGCGTCGACGGGCACGGGAAGGGACAAATCGCCGAGGGGCGAGCGCGGGTCGGATAGCCTCGGGAAGGTGGGCGGATCACTGCGGGCGTGGCGCGGCAGGGCCCGACTGCGTACGGTCGCCCTGATCGGCATCGATGGGTCGGGCAAGACCACCCAGGCGCACCGGCTCGCGGAGGCGCTCAGCGCGGCCGGCCACCCGGCCACCTACCATCGCAACGCCGGCGGTCGGCGGTGGCTCGGCCGGCTCGCCCACCGGGTCGGGCGCCCGGACGCCCAGCGGCTCGTCGGGCGGAACGGGATGCTCGCGATCGAGTCCGCGCTCCGCTGGCTCGCCATCGCCCTCGCCCTGTTGAGCTGCCTGATCACCGGCCGAACCGCGGTGATGGACCGCTACTCCGCCTGCCAGTACGCGAGCATCCGGGCGCACGGCGGTCAGCGGTGGGAGCGGTTGGCCCGGGCCGGCTACCGGCTCTTCCCGGCCCCGCGGGTGACCTTCCTGCTGACCGTGGACCCGGCCGAGGCGTACCGGCGGATCGAACGGCGGGGCACCGACCACGAGAGCATGCGCTGGCTCACCGCCGCCGCCACCGCGTACCGGACGTTGCCCGAGTATCCGAGCTTCGTGGTGGTCGACGCGGGCGACTCCCCGGAGGAGGTTTCCCGTCGGATCCGGGCCCACCTCACCGAGTGGCTGCCGGCGACGCCGCCGGCCGACCCCGGCACCGCGCCGCCGGCCGGCCCGCCGTCGAACGGCGCGGCGCCGGCCGGTCCGGTGAGGGCTCAGGCCCGGCCGTAGACCGGGATGCTCCCGCCGCTGGTCGGCGCCGACTCGTCGGAGGCCAGGAAGCGGATCACCGCGGCGATCTCGGCCGGGGAGACCCAGCGCCGGTGGTCGGCGTCGGGCTGGGCGGCGCGGTTCGCCGGGGTGTCGATCACGCTGGGCAGCACCGTGTTGCAGCGGACCCCGCGCGGCCGGTACTCCACCGCCACCGCGTTAGCGAAGGCCAGCACGGCGGCCTTGGCGGTGGCGTAGCCCGCCGCGCCGGGGAAGGGGGCCACCGCGGCCCGGGCCGAGACACAGACCACCGCGCCGCCGCCGGCCGCGACCAGGTGCGGCAGCGCCGCCTGGGTGACCAGGTACGTCGGGCGCAGGTTGATCCGGAGCATCCGGTCGAACTCCTCGACCGGGGTCTCGTGCACCAGCCCGCCGCTGTGGTCGGCTTCACCCCCGACGGTGACGTGATCGTCAACGACCCGGCCTCCTCCTCGGACGCCGAGGTGCGCAACGTCTACAAGCGGGAGCAGTTCGAG
>NZ_JAEVHJ010000202.1:0-12339 GCF_016802855.1 Micromonospora sp. ATA51
GTGGCGAGGGCGGCCAGGGCGGCGGCGAGGGCGGCGAGGGCGGCGAGGGCGGCGAGCGTCCGCGCCGCCGGACCCGGCACAGCTGAGCAACGACCGGCCGGGTTGGGACGTGGTCCCCACCCGGCCGTCGACGACTCCAGCTCGGCGGGTCTGGCACCGCGCCGGGACCTGGAGCCGTCGCCGTGACACCGCACCACCACCCCTCGTCGAAGTGAGAGCAGGTTTCCGTGAGTCGGGCCCAGCGTTCGTCTTTTCCTGCGGGTCGACGGGGGGTGGCGCTGTCCGGCGCCGTCCGGCACGCCACCGGGTCGCAGCCCGGGCGCGCCGGTGGATCGGCGCGGGCGGTCACCCGCACGCTGAGTGACGACCCGCTGGGTGGCACGGTACGGCGTACCGTGCTGCCCAGCGGTCTGCGCGTGCTGACCGAGGCGATCCCGGCGATGCGCAGCGTCTCCTTCGGCATCTGGGTGGCGGTCGGCTCCCGGGACGAGACCGGGCCGCAGGCCGGCGCCGCACACTTCCTGGAGCACCTGCTGTTCAAGGGCACCAGGAAGCGGACCGCGCTGGAGATCTCCTCCCAGATCGAGGCGGTGGGCGGTGAGACCAACGCCTTCACCACGAAGGAATACACCTGCTACTACGCGCGGGTGCTCGACGAGGACCTGCCGCTGGCCATCGACGTGATGTGCGACGCGGTCGCGGACTCGGTGCTGGAACCGGCGGACGTGGAGACCGAGCGGGGCGTCATCCTCGAAGAGATCGCCATGCACGACGACGAGCCGGGCGACGAGGTGCATGACCTGTTCGCCCGGGCCGTCTACGGCGACCACCCCCTCGGCCGGCTGATCTCCGGCACCGAGGAGACGGTCACCCCGATGACCCGGCGGCAGATCCAGAGCTTCTACCGGCGCCGCTACACGCCGCCGCAGATCGTCGTCGCCGCCGCCGGCAACCTCGACCACGCCACCGTGGTCAAGCTGGTCCGCCAGGCACTGCGCGGCACCCCGCTGGACAGCGACCCGGCGGTGCCGGCCCCGCACCGCCCGGCCACCCCGGCGGTACGCACGAAGCCGGCCGCCACCCTGGTCGAGCCGAAGGAGACCGAGCAGGCGCACGTCATCCTCGGCTGCCCCGGCATCGATCGCACCGACGAGCGGCGCTTCGCCCTCGGCGTGCTGAACAACGTCCTCGGCGGCGGGATGTCCAGCCGGCTGTTCCAGGAGATCCGGGAGCGGCGTGGCCTGGCCTACTCGGTCTACTCCTATGCCAGCCAGTACGCCGACAGCGGCCTCTTCGCGGTCTACGCCGGCTGCGCGCCGGGCAAGGTGGACGAGGTGCTGGAGCTGACCCGGGCCGAGCTGGCCCGGGTGGCCGCCGACGGGATCACCGCCGACGAGCTGGCCCGGGGCAAGGGCATGTCGAAGGGCTCCTTCGTGCTGGGCCTGGAGGACACCGGCTCGCGGATGAGCCGGCTGGCCAAGGGGGAGCTGCTCTACGGCGACCTGATGCCGGTGGACGAGCTGCTCGCCCGGGTCGACGCGGTGACCCTGGACGACGCGAACGCGCTCGCCGCCGAACTGCTCGCCCGGCCGATGTCGCTCGCGGTGGTCGGCCCCTTCGGCGCGAACGACTTCACCGCCTGATCCCTGCCCGCCACCGCCCCGCCCACCGGTGACCCGGCGTGGGATGCGGCAGCTCGCGCCGTCCGTCATGGCGGGAGGCCGCGATCCGGCGCAGCCGGAGTGGACCTTGGCCGGTGGGTGGGACGTGGGGAGGTCCGGACGGGTGACGCCGTCCCGATTGGGATAGGTTGTGCCCCGTGACTGACGAGCAGGAGAAGAGCCCGGCCGAGCCGATCCGGGTCGGCGTGCTGGGTGCGCGCGGTCGGATGGGCATGGAGGTCTGCAAGGCGGTCGACGCGGCCTCCGACATGGACCTGGTGGCGATGATCGACCAGGGTGACTGGCTGTTCAACGCCTCCGACGCGGGCGCCGAGGTGATCGTCGACTTCACCACCCCGGACGTCGTCATGGACAACCTGCACTGGTGCATCGACCAGGGCATCAGCGCCGTGGTGGGCACCACCGGCTTCACCGAGCAGCGGTTGGAGCGGGTGCGCGGCTGGCTGGACCGGAAGCCCGGCGTGGGCGTGGTGATCGCCCCCAACTTCGGCATCGGCGCGGTGCTGATGATGCAGTTCGCGGCCCGCGCGGCCCGGCACTTCGAGTCCGTCGAGATCATCGAGCTGCACCACCCGCGCAAGCTGGACGCCCCGAGCGGCACCGCGACGCACACCGCGCGGTTGATCGCGGCGGCCCGCGCCGAGGCCGGCCTGGGTCCCGTGCCGGACGCCACCAAGGACGAGGTGCCGGGCGCGCGTGGCGCCGAGATCGACGGGGTACGCGTCCACGCCGTGCGCGCCGCCGGTCTGGTCGCCCACCAGGAGGTGCTGTTCGGCACCACCGGGGAGACGCTGACCATCCGGCACGACTCGCTGGACCGGGCCTCCTTCATGCCGGGCGTGCTGCTCGCCGTGCGCGCGGTCCGCAACCGTCCCGGCCTCACCGTCGGCCTGGACGCCCTGCTCGACTGAGCCACCGGTCCGCCCACCAGCGGGAGACCGTGCGCCACAACGCAGCGGCGGGCGCGGCCGGCTGACCGGGGCGCGGGCCCGCAACGACGGGGCGGGGCGGCCGCGGTGCGCCCGGTTCCGCCCGGCCAGCACGACGGCGGCGGCGCTGCTGGCCGACCCCGCCGGAAACCGGTCGTCCCGACGGTGGGCGCGCAGGCTCACCCGCGTGCTCACCCAGGTCCGGAGGGTCCGGCACGGTGTCGACGCCCGGGCGGTAACGGGTATCGGCGGCAGGGCCGGGCACCATGCGGACGCCGCGGCCCTGTGGGCCGAGGTGCATCGGTTCCTGGGCATCGAGGATGACGGGACGCCGACGACTCCTGGGTCATTGCTGCGCACCGCTGGCACAGCAGTCCCGCCCGCAACGACTTCCAGCGATGCCCTGCGCCACCGTTCGGGCGGCCAGGATGATAGCGGTGTCAGCTTCTGCTCGGCCGTTGGCGTGCCCACGACCTGCGTGGGCCGGGCGGCCGACCTGCGGTGGCCGCCGGCCGGATCCTCGTCGAGTGGGCTAGGTCCCGAGCGACATGTCCCGGAGCAGCCGCACCCCGCCTGCAATGGAGCTTCTTGAGCGTGGCGCCCCGTTTCTGCAACAGTGCCGAAAGGGTTGTGAGATGTCCGCACGCAAGCTGCACCACCTGATTTCCACCCTGGTGCTCGCGCTCGCCGTGCCAGCCGCGACGGTGCCCGTCGGAGCGGGAGCGATCGCGCCCTCGGACGTCTGCGCGAATGCGACCAGCGGCCGCAAGACCGATGCGGTGGGTACGAAGTTCATGGTGGCGGCCGCCCATCCTCTGGCCAGTGAGGCCGGTTGCCGGATCCTCGCGCGGGGCGGCCGGGCTGCGGACGCGGCAGTAGCGGTGCAGGCCGTGCTCGCCGTGGTGGAGCCGCACGCCTCCGGGCTGGCGGGCGGCACGCTCATCAACTACTGGGACGACGACAAGGAGAAAATACGGTTCTTTGACGGCTTGGCCAGAGCCCCGGAGAAGGTGACCGAGAATGTCCGGACTCCCACCGAGCAGGAACGCACTGCGCTCAGGACGGATCGGTTCCCGAACGCGGCCGGGGCAAGCGGACGGTCGTTCGGTGTCCCGGGCACCCTGCGGGTGCTCTCGACGGTGCACAGCGAATACGGTGCCCTCCCGTGGGATGAGCTCTTCGACGACGCCATCCGGCTCGCCGCGAACGGCTTTCCGATGTCCGCCAGCCTGCACGACGGCTTCGAGGAGCGCTTCAACGGGCGGAAGCGCTGCAACTACCCCGACCTGCGCCCCCGCTACTGCAACGGCGACGAGCCGAAGCCGGTCGGAACGATGCTGCGCAATCCCGAGATCGCTCAGGTGCTGCGGGAGATCCGCGACGGCGGCGCGGACGCGTTCTACGACCCGGCGGGCAAGATCGCCCCGGCGATCGCGGCACACGCGGCCAAGGGGCCCCTCAAGCTCAAGGGGAACACCGCGGGTCCGGTGGTGATCCCCAGTCTCATGACGGCGCAGGACTTCGCCGACTACACCGCGGTGGAGCGCCCCGAGGTGTGCCGGAAGGCGCTCGGCCTGTCGGTCTGCACTGCGGCGCCGCCAGCGTTCGGGGGAGTGGCCACCCTGCAGATGCTCGGGATGCTCGAACGCGGACAGGTGGCGAGGACCAAGCCCGCCTCGGCGGACCGCATCCACCTCTCCATCGAGGTCAGCCGCCTGGCGAACTTCGACCGCCGGGCGTACGTGGGTGACCCGGACTTCCACGACGTGCCCGTGGCCGGGCTGCTCGACGGGAAGTATCTGGACAACCGGTTCGCCCTCTACTCTCCTGACCGGGCGATCCATCCGGTGGAACCGGGCACCCCTCCGAACGTGCCGCCACCCGCACCGTCGATCAGCGACCAACCCGCCACCACGGACGTCGGCGACCCGACGAGCAACGCCAGCATCGTTGACGCGGACGGCAACGCCATCTCCATGACCACGACCAACAACAGTCACTTCGGGTCACACCTGGAGGCGCGGGGCATGATGCTGAACAACGCGCTGAACAACTTCACGGACACCTTGTCGGTCTCGCCGGGCAAGCCGGTGAACGTCCAGGAACCGAAGAAACGGCCCACCGCCTCGCAGGCACCGACGCTCGTGCTCGACCGCGAGGGGAAGAAGCTGAAGCTCGTGATCGGCGCCGCCGGCGGCTCGCACATTCCTGACTACGTCACCCAGACCCTGGTGGGCGTCTTGGTCGACCGCATGAGCCCGGCCCAGGCACTCGATCAGGGCCACTACAGCGGACAGGACATCACCCGCAAGTGTGACGGGAAGCGGGATGCGCCCTCCGAGCTCGAAGCGAACAGGCGAATCGCCCTGAACCTGCCTGACCTCGTGACCCGCGAGCACCCCTGCCCGAGAGTCATGGCACTGGACAGTGGCCTCACCGCGATCGAGGTCCGCGGAAAGCAGCTCCTCGGCGCGGCGGACCAGCGCCGGGACGGCGCCGCGACCGGGCGTTAGCACCGCCGGTGAGGGTATGCGCCTGCCGCGAAGCTCGCCGATCCGCCGGGACACGACTGACCGGTCGGTTCGGCGCGGGCGCGGCGACGGCGTGCTCGACTCCGCCGCGCCATCCAGCCCAGGAAAGGAGCAGGACCGCCGATGCGTGCATTCGCCGTCCGTGTCGTGCTCGTCACCGCGCTCGTCGTCACCCCCGCCGGCGGGTGGGCGCAGCCCGCCGACGCCGTCCCGGAGCGCCTGTCCCCGCAGCCGGCCGCGGCCGCCGCGCCGGAGGCGGGCACGCCGCGCCAGGTCAGCATCCTGGGCTCGGGGGACATCCTGGTCCACCCGCCAACCTGGCGGCAGGCGCGGGCCGACGCCAGGGCGGCCGGCCGCTCCGGCTACGACTTCGACCCGATCTTCGCCTCGATCCGTCCCGCCGTCGAATCGGCGAACCTGGCCATCTGCCACATGGAGGCCCCGATGGGGCCCGGTGAGCCCAAGGACTTTCGGCGCTTCAGGGCTCCCACCGACCTGGCCGCCGCGGTCCGGACCGCCGGCTACGACACCTGCTCCACCGCCAGCAACCACGCACTGGACCAGGGGGAGCAGGGCGTGTACGACAACCTCGACGCCCTCGACGCCGCCGGTCTGCGCCACACCGGCACCTTCCGGAACGCGACCGAGCAGGCCACGCCCACGATGTACCAGGTCAACGGCGTCAAGATCGGCCATCTGTCCTGGGCGATGAACTTCAACGACCTGGAGCCGCCGGCTGGCAAGGCGTGGCTGGCGAACCGCATCGATGTCGCCGCGATCCGTGCCGCCGCCGCCGCCACTCGAAAAGCCGGCGCCCAGATCATCGTGCTCTCCGCCCACTGGGGCACGGAGATGCAGCACCCCCCCGACGGCGAGCAGCAGTCCTGGGCCAGGCAGCTCATCGCCGACCCGAACATCGACTTGATCATCGGTCACCACGCCCACGTCGTGCAGCCCTTCGAGCGGGCCGGCGACAAGTGGATCGCCTACGGCGTCGGAAACACCCTCGCCCGCCACGATTTTCCCAAGGACGCCAATCGGGAGGGGGTGCTGGCCAAGTTCACCTTCACCGAGAGGCCCGACGGGCGGTGGGTGGCCACCCGGGCCGAGGCGATCCCGATCTGGCTCTCCCTCGAACCGACCATCCGCGTCGTGGACCTGCCTCGCACCCTTGAGCACCTGCCCGCCGGTGATCGCCGGCGTGCCCGCTACACCGCCACGATGGATCGGATCACCGGATACCTCGACAGCCGTGGGGCGCTCGCCGCCGGGCTGCACGTGAGGCGCTGAACCGGCTCCCCGCCGGAAGCGGCCGGCCCGACCGCGGCGCGCTCCATCTGCCTGCCCGCCCCGACAGCCGCGGTGGCCAACGTGAGGCTCCGCCGCCGGCTCGGGTTCATCCCGCCAGGGTGAAGTTCCCTCACCCTGCCTCGCTCGACAATTGATTTTGACCGTGCAACTTCCGATGCCCGCGGAAGGGAAGGGGTCGCCATGGGACAAAAAAGCAGTGGGCAGGAGCCGGATTCCGAGCGGCGGACCGGCCAGGAGACGTTTCGCGGACGCGCCCCGGTAGCGGCCGCAGGCGGCTCGCCGTCACAGGAGCAGGTGGTCGCCTGGCGGCGGCGAGCCCTCGACCAGCAGCTGCCGGCCGCCGGCTTCCCGGCGGGCTCCGGTAAGCCGTCGCTGGTGTATCTCTGGTCGACCATGGTGCTGGCCGCGGCCCTCGTGCTGGGGTTCGCGGTGCACAGTCAGCGCGCCGTGCCTCCGGCGGTGATCGACTCGCAGCAGGACAACGTGTTGAAGGTCGCCTCCAGCATGCGACTGACCATCAACCACTCCATCGAGGATCTTGACGAGCGGGTGGCCGGCGTCCCCCGTCGGTGCCGGATGCGGAGTTCGTGAAACAGCTGGTCGGCAATGGTACGGACTGGAGCGGAGTGGCGATCGTCGAGAACGCTTCCCGCCGCCCCCTGGCGACCGCCGGCACCGGTGTGCCGTTCGGGCAGCTACCGCCGGTGCTGCCCGACAAGGACACGATCCCGATCACCACCGACGACGGCCCGGCACTGGTGCGTAGCAGCAAGCTGGACGACGCGCGGACCCTGCTGGCGGTGCAACCGATCAACGTCGACGAGCTGCGGCTCAACCCCACCGCACGGCAGGGCGTCTTCGTCATCACACCGGACGGCAAGAGCACCCTGATGCAGGGGGTCAGCGCCGTGAGTGAGGTCCACCTGCCGGTGGTGTTCCGCAATTTGGCACAGTCGGGCTCGAGCGAGGGTCACCCGATCCGGGTGACCGAGTGGCCGGACAAGCAACTCGTCGTCTCCTCCGCGCCGGTCGGGGAAACCGGGGCGACGGTGGCCACCCTGATCGTCGCGGACGAGACGGGAGGCACCTCCACCCTCCAGGGCTTCCTGCTCGGCCTGACGCTGCTGGCGCTGGCGGTGCCGGGCTTCCTGCTGATGCGGCTGGCGGTGGTCCGCCCGGTAAGGTCGCTGCTGCAGCAGGCCAGGGCCAACGCCTGTGGCGACACCTCCACCAAGCGGCACTGGCTGGGGGTGGCCGAGGCGCATCGGATCGCCCGCGCGCTGGCCTTCACCTCCGGCGACGCCTCGGCTCCCAGCGCCCCGCGCAGGTGGTGGCGCTGGCGGTGGCGCCCGACCGCGACGCTTGTCCTGAGCCTGGCGACCGTGGCGCTCTGCTCTGGCCTGCCGCGGCGGTGGGCTACACGCTCCGCACCGCACAGCCGGCGATACCCGACCAGCTGGTCAGGGACGAGGAGAGCAGAGCCGAGGCGGCGAGCACCGTCATGGGCAAGGCGCTGAACAACGGTCTGCAGACCGTGGTCCGCATCTCCCAGGCGACCGAGGCCGGCGACCCGGCGCAGATGACCCCGGTCCTTGAGCAGGAGATTGCCGACAAGAACCGCTTCCGCGGTCTCTACATCCTCGGCCAGAACGGATCGGTGGTCAGCTCCGCGGGACGTGATCCGCTGCGGAACGAGCCGCTGCGGGGTGAGAGCGGCATCGATCTGGACAACCAGACCTCGCGGGTTCCGGTGGTTTACGCCTGGCGGGTGGCCACCAACGGGGTCGCCGTTGTCGGTGAGTTCAACATCGACTACCTGCTGGAGATGCTGCGTGCGGTGGACGGGCAGGTGCGGGTGGTGGACGAGGACCTGCGCACCGTCTTCGACTCGCAGGGTTTCCGCGCCTTCCAGGAGCTGGAGGGAACGGCGCGGGCAGCGGCCGCCGAGGCGTTGCGGGGTGGCACCGTCGGTATGGCGGAGACGCCCGCCGGGGCTCCGGCGCTGATCGCCGCGGCCGGTCTGAACAAGCCCAACACGGTCGCTCCGCTGAAGTGGTCGCTCGTGGTGGAGCAGGACCTGGCCGGGCTGCGGTTGCCGCAGAGCGACGGGCGCCGGTGGACTCTGCTGGTCGCCGGCCTGGCGACGGGGGGCGTGCTGCTCAGCCAGGTGTGGCAGTACTTCGTCTTCGCCCGGCCACTGCGACGGCTCGCCACCGAGGCCGACCGGATCAACGACGGCTCCGTCGAGCAGCCGATCCCGCCGCAACGGCACGACGACATCGGGGCTCTGGCGATGTGTCTCGAAATCTGCCGTCAGGTCCGGCACACCGGCTCCAGCCGGTTGGGCGGTGCGACCCGTCTGCGCGGCGCGGAGGAGGACCTCACCATCGTCCTCCCCGAGGTCCCGCAGCCGCCTGATGCCGATCGGGCCGCGTCACCACCCGGCGATGGCGCCGATCATCGTCCCGACGATCGAGACGAAAGGGGTTGACGTGGCGTACCTCTACATCGTGCTCGTCATGTGCTCCCTGGCTCTGCTGGTCGCGGGAGTCGTCGAGCAGCGCAACCACTATCGGAACCTGGACCGGATCCAGGACCGGGTCCTGGTCAACGGCATCCGGGGCAAGAGCTCGATCACCCGGCTCTGTGCCGGCGCGCTACGCGGCGGCGGCCGGGTGGTGGTGGCCAAGACCACCGGCACCGCGGCCCGCTTCATCTTCCCCGATGCGACCGAGGAGCCGGTGCACCGCAAGTTCGGCATCGCGAACGTGGCCGAGCAGATCGGCATCGTGCGGCGGGCCGCCGTGTACCACCCGGACGTCCTGGTCATGGAGTGCATGGCGGTGATGCCGGCGCTGCAGGAGGTCAACCAGAGCAAGTTGATCCGGTCGAACATCGGCGTGCTGTGCAACGTACGCGAGGACCATCTCACCGAAATGGGCCCCACCCTCGACGATGTCGCCCGGTCCCTGAGCCGGTCCATGCCGGTCGGGGGTGTCTGCGTCACCGCAGAGCGGGAGCGGCTGGCGATCCTGCAGGAGGAGGCCGAGCGGCGGGACTGCCGACTCGTCGCGGTCGACCCCGAGTCGGTGACCGACCAGGAGATGGACGGCTTCGGCTGGATCACCTTCAAGGAGAACGTCGCCATCGCGCTGGCCGTTGCGGAAGAACTGGGCGTCGACCGGCACAGCGCACTCAAGGGCATGTGGGAGGCGCCGCCGGACCCTGGCGTGCTGTCCGTGGCGCGGGTGATGCACGGCGACAAGCGCATGCGGTTCGCGAACATCTTCGCCGCCAACGACCCCGAGTCGACCTTCATGAACATCCAGCAGCTGGAGGGCCAGCACCTCATCACCCGCCCGCTGACCATGGTGATCAATTGCCGACCGGACCGGATCGAACGCAACGGCCAGATGGGCGAGCTGAGCGGTCGGGTACGGCCCGAGACCATCATCCTGATCGGAGAGGTGACCAAGAGCGCGCGGACGGCCATTCCGGCGGAACTCCAGGACCGGGTGGTCGATCTCGGCGGCAAGCCGGATCCGAGCCGGCTGCTCGAAGGCGTCACCGCGGCGACGCCGGACGACTCCTCGATCGTCGCCGTCGGCAACATTCACGGGCAGGGTGAGGTGTTGCTCCACGAGCTGGCGAGGTTGCCGGGGTGGATTTGCGAGGACGGCTCGGAGTCCGGCTCCACGCTTCGCCTGCCGACCTGGGAAAGGACGCAACGATGACCTTCGGCGGAGAACTCAGTGCCCAACTGGCCACCGCGAGCCTCGGCATCGGACTGGTGTTCGCGTTGCTGTGCTATCTGACCACCAACCTCTCACCCGGCGGCATGATCACGCCGGGCTGGATCGCGCTGACCCTCATCGAGGACCAGCTCCAGGCGGTCATCGTCGTGGCGGTGACCGTATTGACCTACCTCATCGCCCGGGTGCTGCAACGGGTGGTGATCCTCTACGGAAAGCGGCTGTTCGCGGCGATCGTGCTGGTCAGCGTGGTACTCCAACTGACGCTGTTCGTCATCGTCCAGCGTGACCTCCCGCTGCTGTTCGCCCACCAGACGCTGGGCTTCGTCATCCCGGGCCTCATCGCGTACCAACTGGTGCGCCAGCCGCCCAGGGCCACCATCTTGGCAACCCTCGTGGTCACCGGGATCACCTTCGGGGTCGCGTACAGCGGCGTCGTCGCCGGTTTCGTGCCAGTGACCTGACCGATTGCGGAACCGAGTTGCGAAAGGAGAACAGGCATGAGGTACCTGAGGTACCTTCGCAGTCGGACTCCACTGCTCACCCTGGCCATGTTGGCCGTGGTGGTGGCGCTGAGCATGGCGACCTACGTCGTGGTACGGCCGTCGCCCTCGGATCAACCGGAGCTGACCCTGGGCGCCGCCAAGGCCGCCGGTGGCCCGACGCGCGGTGCCATGGGATACACCTACCAGCGGTCGACCGGCCCGGATCGCACCGAGATCCTGGACTCTTCCGGACAGCCGGTCGCGATCATGACCGACGGCGCGCGGACCGCGAACATCTACGGCCCGTCCCGAACCTTCGAGGAGCCCCGCTTCACCGATGCCAAGGTCGAGAGCAACGTGTGGGTTCGGCTGGCGCCGCAGGCGTGGCACGCCGGTGCCGAACATGAGCAGTGGTTCGTCGACTGGCTCGGCGCCGCCCGCAAGGACCGCTCGCCGGACGTGCTGGCGATCGCGTTCGAGTACGTCGACGGGGCCCCGGTGAAGAAGGACAACCAGGGACAGCAGTATTCCGGTGACGCGTCGTTCGGGCCGATCGATCCGGCGGACCCGGATGGTCGCCAGGAGCGCTCCGACTTCTTCGACTACCTGGGCCTGCCGTGGTCGTTCCTCGACGGGAAGGCGGGGGTGCCCGAGCCGCAGCGCCAGCTCGCTCTGGACTGCTCCGGCTACTTGCGGATGGTCTACGGTCACCGGCTCGGCTATCCGCTGCGGGGCACGAACACGCCGGGGGAGGGCCTTCCTCGCCGGGCGTTCGCGATGGCCGAGTTCGGACCGGGCGTCCAGCTGATGCCCAACTCGGGTCAGCGGGCCCGGGGGATGGACCGCCTGCTCCCCGGCGACCTGGTCTTCTTCAACGCCCAGCCAATACCGACCGGCCAGATCGATCATTCAGGTATCTACCTCGGCGTCGATGACGGCGGGCATCACCGGTTCATCTCCAGCCGATCCCAGACGGATGGTCCGACCATGGGCGACCTCTCGGGGGCACCCCTGCTGGACGGCACCGGCTACTGGCCGGACCGGTGGCGTACCGCCCGCCGGCTCTGAGCCCGATCCACCGACCGGGCGGCTCAGTCGATGGCCACCCTGAGGGTCGGCCCGGCGGTGAGGGCGTCGCTGCCGACGAAGGCCAGGTCGACGGCCGTGTCGGTGAAGGTGATCGGGCTGGGCGGCGTGGCCGGGACGCCGTCGGGTAACGGCAGGTCCGGCGTCAGGATGATCTCGATGCCGACCATCCGGCCGGCGAAGCGGGTCGCGTAGAGGGCGACCTTCCCCTGCAGGGTCATCCGATCGGCCGCGAAGAGCGTGGTCCGGTCCGCCGGCCCGGTGGAGCGGAGCAGGAAGTCGTCGACGACCGCCTGGTCCATGGTGAACTTCAACGCCCTCAGGCTGCCCTCGGCGGTGGGCAGGTCCACGATGCCGTCCAGGCGCAGCCCGGTCATGGTCACCGCCGACCCGGTCAGCTTCCATCGGCTCCCCGCGGCCAGCGGCTGTGTCGGGTCGGCGGCGAGCCACGGCCACATCCGCGCCACCCCGCCCCCGCCGCTCGGCGGTGGGGGCGGGGTGGCGCAGCCGGTATCGGGAGCTGAGGGCTCGGGGGCGGCTGTCCCCGCCCGCGGCCGAACCGG
>NZ_JAEVHJ010000203.1:0-12321 GCF_016802855.1 Micromonospora sp. ATA51
GTGGTGCGCGGGGCGCCGGCGCCCGGGGCGGCGTGGCCGGCATGGGCCACGGTGGCGGCGCCGGGTACGGCGAGGAGGACACCGCCCGCAACACCTGGCTGGAGGAGGACGAGGACATCTGGGGTGCCGACACCGGCGGCACGCCGGGGATCCTGCGCTGATCGCCGACCGGTGCCGGCCACGGAGACGTGGCCAGGCGCCGGTCGCGGGCGGTTCCGTCCAGTGTCGGCCGTCCGGTGTCGACCGCCAGGTGTGGACGGTCAGGCGTCGAGCGGCGTCGAGCGGCGTCCGGGGCGCCAGCCCCGCCGGCGGCCGAGGGTCAGGACGGGCCGGACCGCCAGCAGGACGCCCGCCAGCAGCGCGCCGACCGCGGCCGTCCAGATCGCCACGGTCCGCTGCCAGGCCAGCGGGTCGGCCGGCGGGACGGGTTCCGCCATCGCGCCGGGCGGCGGGTCCGTCCGGGTGCCGAGCAGGCTGGTCACCGCCCGGTACGGGTTCACCACCCCGTACCCGACCTCGGCGTTGTGCCCGTCGGGCGGGTTGTCGGCCGTCCGAGTGAGCCGGAAGGCGACGTCGGTGGGGGTGAGCTCCGGGTGGGCGGCGCGGACCAGCGCGGCCACCCCGGAGACGTACGCGGCGGCGAAGCTGGTGCCGCCCTGCGGCTCGGCGAGGTAGCCCGCCCCCTGTGGCGCCGGGCCGACGATGTCCAGCCCGGGTGCGGCGATGTCGACGTAGTCGCCCGCGACCGAGGTGCCGACGTGGCCGCCCTGCGCGTCGACTCCCGCCACGGCGATCACCCCGGGGTACGCGGCCGGGTACGCCGGCTGGTCCTGCTGGTTCTCCTGCCGGTTGCCGGCGGCGGCCACCACGACGACCCGCTTGCCGAGCGCGTAGGCGATCGCGTCCTTCAACTCCGGCCGGTCCAGCGTCACGAGGGAGAGGTTGACCACGTCGGCGCCCTGGTCGACCGCCCACCGGATCGCCTTGGCGATCTCGCCGGGGAGCGCCTCGTCGGTGGTGCGCTCGGTGGAGGCCAGCACCCGTACCGGCAGGATCCGCGCCTCGGGCGCGATGCCGCTGTACGGCGTGCCGGTGCCTTCCTGGCCCGCGATGATGCCCGCCACGATGGTGCCGTGGCCGGCCAGGTCGCACTGCCCCCGGAGCCGGGCCAGGCCGTTGAAGTCGTCACCCCCGAGCACCCGGCCCTTGAGCAGGGGGTGGGTGGGTGAGACGCCGGAGTCCACCACGGCCACGGTCACGCCCTCGCCCCGGGTGATCCGCCACGCCGACGAGGGGTCGAGCCGGCGCAGCGCCCACGGGGCCTCGGTCGGGCCGGGGCGCCGGGCCGGCCGCACTTCGGCGTCGCCGCCGACGCCGGTGGCGGGGCCACCAGCAGGGTGCCGAGCAGCACCGCCGCCGCTCCACAGAGGACCGCCCGAGACCGGTGTCCGGTACGGGCGCGCAAAGTCGTTCCGTCCGGCCGCAAGCTGTCGCGCACGCGGTGAGATTACCGTCGTCGTGCCCGTCGCGCGGTGACGGGCGGGCCCGCCCGACCGCGGCCCGCCGCCGTGTCGCCGCGCGGCCGGCTCAGGAGCCGGTGGCGGGTTCGGCGGTGAAGAGGGCGAGCAGGGCGCCGACCTGCTGGTCGGCCTCGGCGGGGTGGCGGAAGTGGCCGCTCGGGTTGATCGTGTACTCGTTGCGCCGGCCCACCCGGGTGCGGCGCAGGTAGCCGCCCGCCTCCAGGTCGGCGACGATGGCCTGGGCGGCCCGTTCGGTCACCCCCACCTCGTCGGCGACGTCGCGCAGCCGGGCGGTGGGGTTTCGCGCGATGGCCAGCAGCACGTGCCCGTGGTTGGTGAGGAATGTCCAGTTCCGGCTGCTCCCGTTCTGGCCTGCTGTCGTCGCCATGTGCGTCATCGTATGGCCCTTCGTTCGCGTTTCCGGCCCTGCCCTCGCCCCGGCGAGGCGGGGCGGTCCCGGCCGTGGTGGCCGCACTCGTCCCGCGGTCAAGTCCCAGTCAACGTATGAAATCCGTATCACGTAAATCTTGACGTGCCTTCGGCTGCGTGTGACGGTTGGGGCCGAGGCCGCCTGCGCCGCCGGCCCGGCTGACCAGGTCGTTTCGCGCGAGGACGAGGTGAGGGAATTGACCCCGACCACTCCGGAGCAGGCACTCGCCGAGTTGCACGCCGGGAACCGGCGGTTCGTCACGGGCGTTCCGCGCCACCCCAACCAGGATGCCGGCCACCGGGCGGCGGTCGCCGACGGCCAGCACCCCTTCGCGGTGATCGTCGGCTGCTCCGACTCCCGCCTCGCCGCCGAGATCATCTTCGACCGCGGCCTGGGCGACCTCTTCGTGGTCCGGACCGCCGGCCACACGACGGGTCCCGAGGTGCTCGGCAGCGTCGAGTACGCCCTGACGGTGCTCGGCACCCCGCTGGTGCTGGTGCTCGGGCACGACTCCTGCGGCGCGGTGCAGGCCGCCAAGGAGGCGGTCACCACCGGCAGGACCCCCGCCGGGCACCTCGGCGCGGTGGTCGATGCCGTGGTGCCCAGCCTGCGCCGGGCGGCGGCGGAGGGCGTCGAGGACATCGACGGCATCGTCGACATCCACATCGCGCAGACCGTCGAGGCGCTGCTGGCCAGCTCCCCCGTCCTGGCCGGTGCGGTGGCCGCCGGGCGGTGCGCGGTGGTCGGCATGTCGTACCAGCTCGGCGCGGGCGAGGTGCGGACGGTGGCCACCGTTCCGGCGGGTGCGCCGACCAGGCCGCCCGCCCAGGTCGAGCACCCCACGCCCACCGCCGTCGGCTGACGCCGCGCCACCGGCACACGACGACCGAGGGGCCGTCCCGCGCGGTTCGGCGGGACGGCCCCTCGGCCGTGGTACGTCGTCGGTCAGAGCAGCGACATGTGCACGTGGTCGGTGTGGTTGGACGGCCCGCTGTAGGACTTCCAACCGGTCGCCGGGAACCAGATCTGCCGGTTCCAGATCACGTAGTAGATGCCGAGCCGGTCCGCGTTGCGGATCAGGAATGCGGCGACGTTGTTGCCGTACATCCGGGTGTCGTTGTTGTGCCAGGGGGCGAACCCGCTGTTCTGCAGCGACCAGTCGCAGGCCCGGCCCTTCGGGTGCTCCCACGGCCCGCCGGACCGGTAGCAGCCGGCGAAGCGGTTGAAGCCGGCCCGCCTCACCTCCTTGTACGCGTGCAGCGTGCGCGGCGTGATGCAGCCGGAGGTGGTGGGGTCGTTCTCGCTGCACGACTCCGGCTTCCAGTCCCCGTCGGCGGTGCGGCCGGGGCCGATCCGGGCGACCGGCGAGGTGGCCGAGACCAGGCCGCCGGTGAAGCCCTTCCCGCCGACCAGGGCGAGCGCCTTCTCCGTCTCGACTTTCTCCCGGGCCATCGCGTTCGTCAGCGTCTGCTGGGCGCGCACCTCGGCGTCGAGCGCCAGCTTGGCCTGTTCGGCGCGGTTCTTCGCCGCGTTGACCTCGGCCAGCTTCTGCGCGTTGACCATGTTCAGCTCGTCCAGGGCGGCGGCCCGCCGGACGAACGAGTCCGGGGCGTTGCTCTCCAGCAGCATGGCCACCGCGCCGATCCGGCCGGTCCGGTACGACTGTGCCGCGATCTGGGACACCTGCGGGCGCAGGGCGTCCAGCTGGTGCTGCGCCGCGCGTACCTCCAAGGCGAGCTGGAGCTGGCGCTGCCTCGACTTCGCCAGCTTGGTCTTCGCCTGCACGTAGTTGCGGTTGGCGGCCTCGATGGCGTCGGTGATGAGCTTCGGCTCGGCGTCCTCCTCGTGCCCCGAGGGGGTGGGGGGCGTCGTCGGCGCCGCGATCGCCGGCGCGGGGCCGGCGACGATGGTGAACGCGGTGAGCACGGCCACCACGGGGGTCAGCCAGCGGCGCAGGGGTGCCGTCACAGTGTTCCCTTCCGTCGACCGCCGACCGGGTTAGCTGACGGGTTCGGGGCGGAAGTGGCCCCTACCGCTGGCGCGGATTCACCCCATGTACCTGGTTCCCCGGTTCGCCGTACGGCGATTGGGCGGCGGTACCGCAGGCGCCGCTGCGCGCCTTCGGCGGTGACCGGCAGCGAGGTTACCCGAGAGTCCTCCCGAGGATCTACGTCCGGAAGCCGACTAAAAGCGGTAATTCGACGGCCAGCTCCGTGACCAGCATCGCGTTTGGCGCGGGCGGTCACGCTGCGCAGTTTCACCATGCGGTGTCCGTGCTCCTCCCCGGTCCGGTCCGGCCGCCGTGGGCGTCCCCGGTCGCGCCGCTGCGTGGTGCGCTGAGCGCCGCCAGCGCGGCGTCCGGCTCCGCGGGGGGACGGGACGCCGGCGCGGCGGGCTGCCCCGCGCCGCCCCGACCGGCGGTGGTCACCACGGCCGCCAGGCCGGTGGTGAGGGGTACGGCGGCGATCAGGCCGATCGTGGCCACCGCGCTGCGAACGATCTCCTGCGCCATGAACTCGCTGGTGAGGATCTCGCTCACCGGCCGCGAGTCGGCGACGAGCAGGAGCAGGAGCGGCAGCGAGGCGCCCGCGTACGCCAGCACGATGGTGTTGACCGTGGAGGCGATGTGGGCGCGGCCGACGCGGGTGGCCGCGCGGTAGAGCTGCAACCGGGACAGCCCCGGATTGGCGTGCGCCAGCTCGGTGACGGTGGCCGCCTGGGTGACCGTCACGTCGTCCAGCACGCCCAGCGAGCCGATGACGATGCCGGCCAGCAGCAGCCCGTGCAGGTCGACGTCCCGCTGGAACATCGACAGCGTGGTGGCGTCCTCGCTGCCGAATCCGGTCAGGTGGGTGGCGGCGGTGGCGAGCGTGCCGAGGACACCGGTCAGCACCAGGCTGCCGAGGGTGCCGAGAACCGCCACCGAGGTCTGCGCGGTGATCCCGTGGGTCAGGTACAGCACCACGAACATGATAAGCGCCGAGCCGACGATCGCCACCAGCAGCGGTGGCTGGCCGGCGCCGATCCCCGGCAGCACGAAGCCGAGCAGGATGGCGAAGCTCGCGACCAGGCCGCCGAGCGCGGCCAGCCCCCGCCAGCGGCCGAACGCGACGATGGCGACGGCGAACAGTGCCGCCAGCCACACCAGCGGCTTGCCCCGCTGGTGCTCGGCGATGTTGTAGCTCTTCGTCGCGGGGTCGGCCGGGTCCACCAGTTCCACCAGGACGATCCGGTCGCCGACCTCGACGGTGGGCGCGCCGGGGCCGACGGGAATCGGGGTCTCCACCTGGCGGCCGGCGTCCGGGCCCTGCTCGACCGCCACGCGGACGGTGCCGCAGGGCCCGGCGGAGCCACCCGGGGTGCCCTCCGGCACCTCCGCCGCCGGCGGGCACGGCTCGGTGACCACCCGGGTCACCGTGCCGTGGTAGCGCGGCACGTCGGCCGCGCGCTCCGGGGCCGGGGTGTCCCGGGGCCAGAGCACCAGGGCGGCGAGCACGCTGAGGACGAACAGCGGGACCACCGTGGCGACGAGGATCCGTCGTACGCCCGGCGGGGCGGCCGGAGCTGGACCGGTGTGGTCGGCGCCCATGGTGAGTCTCCCAACGGTTCTCAGGCGAGGTACGTGTCACCGGGCCGGTCGGTTCACCGGGCCGGGACAGGCGTCCGCCGGTGCGGCGGTCGCCGGGGCCGTCGCAGGGAATGCTAGTCAGGCCGACCGGCGGTCCCGCCGGGCGGCGCTCCGCGGCGCGGAGCGGGCCATTCCTCCCGACCGGTACGACCCGGCAGGTTAGCGTGGTCTCCGTGCGTACGGAGGCGGTGGTGACGCCCGGACGGTGGGTCCGGCTCCTGCTGCTGCTCAGCACGCTGGTCGGGCTCGCCGCCATGCACACCCTCGGCCACGGCGCGCACGCCTCCGGTGGGCACCGGGCGGGTCACGAGACGCAGCGCGCCGGGCACCACCTCGATCTTTCGGCGGTCCTCGCCGAGGCGGTCGCGACCGTCGCCGCGGCGGTGGCCGACTGCCCGGGTGACGGCTGCCACGCCCGCGCGCTCCCGCTGACCGGTCCCAAGGACGACCGGTCGGGGTGGAGCGTCTGCCTGGCGGTGCTCGGCGCGTTCGCCGTGGCGCTGCTGGTCGCCGTGCTGCTGCGGGCCGGTTCGCGGCCCGTCGGACGGCCGCCCGCGGATCGCCGCGACCCGCCTGCGGACCGCGGGCCCCGCCGCCCCGGCCCTTCGCACTGCGTCTGGTGACGGCGTCGGTGCTGCGCAGATAGGACGCCCGACGCGGGTGGCCGTCCGGTGACCCGCGTCCCGTGTCCGCTGCGTACGTTCCGACACCGAAAGGTCTTTCCTGTGTTCACTCGTACCATCGCGCGTCGTGCCGCCCTGGCCGGCGCGACCGCTCTCGCCGCGCTCGCCCTGGCGGCCTGCGGCGACGCCGACCACTCGACGTCCGGCTCCGGCCACAACATGCCGGGCATGGGCGGCGCCGGCACGCCCACCGTGGGCGCTCGGCATCGTTCGCCGAGGCCGACGTGATGTTCGCCCGGATGATGATCCCGCATCACCAGCAGGCCGTGGAGATGGCCGAGCTGGCCGACAGCCGGGCCGCCGACCCGGAGGTGAAGAAGCTGGCGGGGCAGATCAAGGCTGCCCAGGCGCCGGAGATCGCCACCATGAACGGCTGGCTCACTGCCTGGGGCGCGCCGGCGCCGTCGGCGAGCGCGGGTCACGGCACGCCGGGGATGACTCACGGCATGCCCGGCATGATGTCCGACGCCGACCTGGCGAAGCTCGAGGCGGCGTCCGGGGTCGACTTCGACCGGCAGTTCCTGACCATGATGATCGCCCACCACGAGGGCGCCATCACCATGGCGCAGGAGGAGATCGCGAGCGGCGCCAAGCCGGACGCCCGGGCGCTCGCTGAGCGGATCGTCACCGCCCAGCGGGGCGAGATCGACCTCATGAACAAGATCCTCGACCGGCTCTGAGTCCCACCTGCCGGGTGTCCGGTCCGCCCCTGCGGCCCGGGCGCCCGGCGTGGCCGGCCGGAGCGCGCTCGTCAGGGGTGGGCCGGGCGGTTCACGTCAGGCCGGCGCGACGACGGCGGTACTCCTCCTCGTCGATCTCGCCGCGGGCGTACCGCTCGTCGAGGATGCGCCGGGCCGGGGAGGGCGCGGTCCCGCCCAGTTGACCGCCGATCAGCCGCGCTTCATCAGCCGGCCGACGGCGGCCATCATCTCGCCGGCCATCTCGTCGGCCCGTCCCTCGGCGGCGCCCTCGTGCATGCAGTGTCGGGCGTGTCCGTCGAGCAGGCCGAGCGCCACCTTGTCGAGGGCGGCCTGGATGGCGGAGATCTGGGTGAGCACGTCGATGCAGTACCGGTCGTCGTCGACCATCTTCTCGATGCCGCGGACCTGGCCCTCGATGCGGCGGAGCCGCGCGAGCAGTTGGTCCTTGCTGGCGGTGTAGCCCCGGGTCGGGGTCGTCGGTGCGGTCATGACGTCCAGGATAGCGTACCCCTCGGGGGTATGGTACGGTCCTGATCAGGTCCGGATACCCCAAGGGGGTACCGGTAACGTGAGATAGCATGGGAACGGCGGAAGGGGAGTTGCGATGGTCACCACCACCTACCAGGTCCAGGGCATGACCTGCGGGCACTGCGTCAGCTCGGTCAGCGCCGAGGTCGGCGCGATCCCGGGCGTCAGCGACGTCCAGGTCGACCTGGCCTCCGGCCAGGTCACCGTCACCAGCGAGAGCCCGTTGGACCCGGACACCGTCCGCGCCGCCGTGGACGAGGCCGGCTACGACCTCGTCGGGGCGTGACGGGTCCGCGGACCCGAAGGAACCGAGGTATCACGATGAACACGGCGACGAAACTGAGCGGCTTCGCCCTCGGCCTCGCGGCGGTGTTCGGCGCGACGTACGGGGTCGGCCAGCTGGCCGCCCCCGGCGCCCCCGCCGCCGCCACCCGCCACGACGCCACCGACGCCGGTCACACCGACGGTGACCACGCGACCGGCACCGCCACCACCAGCCACCTGCCCGGCGGACTGCTCGTCTCCGACCGCGGCTACACCATGCGGCCGGTGACCGCACCGGCCGGCGTGTTCGCCTTCCGGATCACCGGCCCGGACGGCGCGCCGGTCACCCGCTACGACGTGGCGCACGACAAGCGGATGCACCTGATCGTGGCCCGCCGCGACCTCTCCGGCTTCCGGCACGTCCACCCGGAGTTGGCCGCCGACGGCACCTGGCGGGTCGCCTCGCCGCTCGCCGGCCCCGGGGTCTGGCGGGCGTTCGCCGACTTCACGCCGACCGGCGGGCAGGCGCTGACCCTCGGCGTCGACGTCACCGTCCCCGGCGCGCTGGAGCCCCGGCCGCTGCCGGCCCCCGCCACCAGCACCACCGTCGACGGCTACACGGTCACCCTCGCCGGCGCCCCGCAGCCCGGCCGCACCGCCGAGCTGACCCTGACCGTCAGCCGGGACGGGAAGCCGGTCACCGACCTGCAGCCCTACCTCGGGGCGTACGGGCACCTGGTGGCGCTGCGGCAGGGCGACCTGGCGTACCTGCACGTCCACCCGGACGGCGCCCCCGGTGACGGGCGCACCCCGGCCGGGCCGGAGATCCGATTCGCGGCCGAGATCCCCTCGGCCGGCAGCTACCGCCTCTACCTGGACTTCCGGCACGGCGACGCGGTGCACACCGCCGAGTTCACCGTCGTGGCCGGCGAACCCGGCGCACCGGCGACCAGCGCGCCGGCCGCCACCACCGCACCAACCGCGGACGCCGGGCACGGCGCCCCCGGTCACGGGCACAATTGACAGGAGGTGCCGCGATGACATCGACCGCCAAGTCCCTGCCGGTCGCCCCGAACCTGATCGAACTCGCGATCGGCGGCATGACCTGCGCGTCCTGCGCCGCCCGGATCGAGAAGAAGCTCAACCGGATGGACGGCGTCGAGGCCACCGTCAACTACGCCACCGAGAAGGCCACCGTCCGGTACGCCGACGAGGTCAGCCCGGCCGACCTGATCGCCACCGTGGAGAAGACCGGCTACACCGCCGTCGTACCGCCGCCGCCGCGGCCCGCCGGGTCGGCGGCCGCCGCCGAGCCGGTGGACGAGCTGCGCGGGCTGCGTACCCGACTGTGGGTGTCGGTTGCCCTGGCCGTGCCGGTGGTCCTGCTGGCCATGGTGCCGGCCTGGCAGTTCGACTACTGGCAGTGGCTGTCGCTGACCCTGGCCGCCCCGGTCGTGGTGTACGGCGGACTGCCGTTCCACCGGGCCGCCTGGATCAACCTGCGGCACGGCGCGGCGACCATGGACACCCTGGTGTCGCTGGGCACCCTGGCCGCGTTCGGCTGGTCGCTCTGGGCGCTCTTCCTCGGCGACGCCGGCATGCCCGGGATGACCCACCCGTTCCGCCTCGACATCACCCGCACCGACGGCGCCGGCAACATCTACCTGGAGGCGGCGGCCGGAGTCACCGTCTTCATCCTCGCCGGCCGCTACTTCGAGGCCCGCTCCAAGCGGACCGCCGGCGCCGCCCTGCGCGCCCTGCTGGAGCTGGGCGCCAAGGACGTGGCGGTGCTCCGTGGCGGCCAGGAGGTCCGCGTCCCGGTCGACCAGCTCGCGGTCGGGGACCGGTTCGTGGTCCGGCCCGGCGAGAAGGTCGCCACCGACGGCGTCGTCGAGGAGGGCGCCTCCGCGGTCGACGCCAGCATGCTCACCGGCGAGTCGGTGCCGGTCGAGGTGCGGCCGGGTGACACCGTGGTCGGCGCGACCGTCAACGCGGGCGGCCGGCTGCTCGTCCGGGCCACCCGGATCGGCGGGGACACCCAGCTCGCCCAGATGGCGAAGCTGGTCGAGGCGGCGCAGACCGGCAAGGCGGCCGTGCAGCGGCTCGCCGACCGGATCTCCGGGGTCTTCGTGCCCATCGTGATCGCCCTGGCCGTGGGCACGCTGGCTGGTGGCTCGGCACCGGCGCCGGGACGACGGCCGCCTTCACCGCGGCGGTGGCCGTGCTGATCATCGCCTGCCCGTGCGCCCTCGGCCTGGCCACGCCGACCGCGCTGCTGGTCGGCACCGGGCGGGGCGCCCAGCTCGGCATCCTGATCAAGGGCCCGGAGGTGCTGGAGTCCACCCGGCAGGTGGACACCGTGGTGCTGGACAAGACCGGCACCGTCACCACCGGGAAGATGACCCTGGTCGACGTGCTCCCCGCCGCCGGTCAGGACGCCGCCGAGCTGCTCCGGCTGGCCGGGGCGCTGGAGGCCGCCAGCGAGCACCCGATCGCCCGGGCCGTCGCCGCCGGCGCGGCCGAGGCGGGAGCGCTGCCCACCGTGACCGGGTTCGGCAACGTCGAGGGGCTCGGCGTGACCGGGTCGGTCGACGGCCGCGAGGTGCTGGTCGGGCGGCTCCGGCTGCTGCGGGAGCGGGGTATGCACGTACGGGAGGAGGTCGTGCGGACGGTGACCGACGCGGAGGCCGCCGGACGGACGGCGGTCCTGGCCGGCTGGGACGGTCGGGCCCGCGGGGTCCTCGCGGTGGCCGACGTGGTCAAGCCGACCAGTCGGGCGGCGGTCGCCCAGCTGCGCGGGCTCGGACTCACCCCGGTGCTGCTGACCGGCGACAACGCCACGGTCGCGAAGGCGGTGGCCGCCGAGGTGGGCGTCGACGAGGTGATCGCCGAGGTGCTGCCGGCCGACAAGGTGGACGTGGTGCGGCGGCTCCAGGCCGAGGGGCGGACGGTGGCGATGGTCGGTGACGGGGTCAACGACGCCGCCGCGCTCGCCCAGGCCGACCTGGGGCTGGCCATGGGGACCGGCACCGACGTGGCGATCGAGGCGTCCGACCTGACCCTGGTCCGCGGTGACCTGACGGCCGCCGTGGACGCGATCCGGCTCTCCCGGCGGACCCTCGGCATCATCAAGGGCAACCTGTTCTGGGCCTTCGCCTACAACGTGGCCGCCCTGCCGCTCGCCGCCGCCGGCCTGCTCAACCCGATGATCGCCGGGGCCGCGATGGCCTTCTCGTCGGTCTTCGTGGTGGCCAACAGCCTGCGGCTGCGTCGCTTCCGCCCGGTCGGCTGACGTGGGCTCCCGGGCTCACCGTCGGCGAGCGCCCGTTGGTGACGGAGGGGGTTCCAATAGTTGAGTTGACGGTATGCGATGGTGTGCAGCGGTGAATTTGAAGGAGTGGGCGAGGTGGGAAGGGGTCCATCCGGTAACGGCGTATCGCTGGTTTCGGGAGGGCAAGTTGCCTGTGCCCGCTCGCCGGGTCGGCGGTCTGATCCTGGTGGAGCCGCCTGCCGGCCCGGCCCCGGCCGAGACCGTGGTGGTATTTGCCGGGGTGTCGTCGGCGGACCAGCGCGTTGACCTGGACCGGCAGGTCGCCCGGGTCACCGCGTGGGCCACTGGGCGGAACGTTGCGGTGGCGCGGGTGGTCACCGAGGTCGGCTCGGTGTTCAACGGCCGCGGTGAGAAGTTCCTCGCGCTGCTGCGCGACCCGGCCGTGACCACGATCGTGGTGGAGCACCGGGACCGGTTCGCCCGGTTCGGCGCCGAGTACGTCGAGGCCGCGTTGACCGCCCAGGGCCGTCGGCTGCTCGTGGTCGACCCGGCCGGGGTGGACGACGACCTGGTCCGCGACGTGACCGAGATCCTGACCTCGCTGTGCGTCCGGCTGTATGGCCGCCGGGCGGCGGCGAATTGGGCCGAGCGAGCGGTGGCTGCCGCCACCTCGGGTGATGCCGGGTGAAGCGGTACGAGGCCCCCGCGGGCTGGACCGTGCAGGCGTACAAGTTCTGCCTGGACCCGGCCGACGAGCAGAGCCTGCGTCGGCACGCCGGGGCGGCCCGGTTCGCCTTCAACCACATGCTCGGCCGGCTCAGCGCGGTCAAGGCCCAGCGCCTGGCGGAGGCGTCCTACGGGGTCGCTGAGGCGGACCTGACGCCGTGGCAGGGCTGGTCGCTGCCGGACCTGCGGCGCACCTGGAACCACCTCAAGCATCCGGTGGCGCCGTGGTGGCGGGAATGCTCCAAGGAGGCGTTCAACACCGGCCTGGACGCGCTCGCCCGGGCGCTGGCCAACTGGGCGGCGTCACGCAGCGGCAAGCGTAAGGGCCGCAAGATGGGCTGGCCCCGGTTCAAAGGCAGGGCCGCGGCCCGGTCGGTGCGGTTCACCACCGGGGCGATCCGGGTGGACGCCGACCGGCGGCACGTGGTGCTGCCCCGGCTGGGCCGGATCCGGACTCACGAGTCGGCGCGCAAGCTGGCCCGCCGGGTCGAGGCGGGCACCGCGAAGATCCTGTCCGCGACCGTCACCGAGACCGCCGGGCGCTGGTTCTGCTCGTTCCAGGTCGCGGTC
>NZ_JAEVHJ010000204.1:0-12014 GCF_016802855.1 Micromonospora sp. ATA51
GACGGCGGACCAGGCCGGCGCGGGCCGGGCGCCGGCGAGCCCGGAGAGCCGGACGCAGGCCAGGGCGGAGCCGGCGGCGACGGCCAGCGCCAAGGCCGCCGACGGCGGGACGAGGCCGGCGGACCCGGCCAGGACGAGCAGCGCGCCGACCGCCAGCACCAGGAGGTCGGGCGACGACGGCCGGCGACGGTGGTCGCCGGAGGGGTACGCGACGGACACGGCGGTCGCCTTCGTGAGGGGGCACGGGGCGGTGCGTTGCGGAACGACGTGCGGGGTGTGTCGGCGGTACGCGGTCGGACGGGCGACGGTGGGTGCGACGGACCGACGGGCGGCAAACCGGCGCGACCACGCGAACAAACGATTCCTACGACGTCCGGTTACGGGTCATTCCAGTGACCGCGGTCACAAGGTCCGTGCCGTACGCCGCCGCCCTGCCCGCGCGGAGCCGCGCCGGGTCGAGGTGCGATCATCGGGGGGTGAGTCCCGCCGACACCGTCCGCTTCCGGCCCAACCAGGCGATCCTGGTCGCCGCGATCGTCGCGTTCATCGGCGCCCTGCCGCTGGCCACCGCCCGCTGGTGGCTGCTGTGGGTGCTGCTGATCCCGCTGGCCGTCGGGCTCTGGGCGTGGCGGTCCGGCACCGAGGCCGACCCACGCGGGCTGCGGCTGCGGGCGCTCGCCGGGCAGCGCCGGATCGCCTGGGAACGGGTCGCCGAGCTGGGCGCCGACGAGCGCGGCCGGGCGGTGGTCCGGCTCGACGACGGCGAGCGCCTGGTGCTGCCCGCCGTCCGGGCCGCCGACCTGCCCCGGCTGATCGCCGCCACCGGGCAGGGGCTGCCCGGCAGCACCCGCTGAGCCGGCCCGGTCAGTAGCCGTCCACCACCCGGTTGACCAGCGGCTCCCCGGCCGCGAACCGGCGCAGCTGCTCCCCCACCAGCCGGTACGCCCGCGGCAGCAGCCCGCGCACCGAGCCGGCGACGTGCGGGGTGAGCAGCACGTTCGGCAGCCCCCACAGGGGATGGTCGGCGGGGAGCGGCTCGGGATCGGTGACGTCCAGCGCCGCCCGGAGCCGACCGGTGGTCAGCTCAGCGACCAGCGCCGACGTCCGGGCCACCGGGCCGCGGGCCGCGTTGACCAGCAGCGCGCCGTCGGCCATCGCGGCGAGGAACTTCTCGTCCACCAGCCCCCGGGTCCGCTCGGTCAGCGGCACCAGCAGCACCACCACGTCCGCCTCCGGCAGCAGGCCGGGCAGCTCGTCCACCCCGTGCACCCCCTCGGCGGGCCGGGCGGTGCGAGCGACCAGGGTGAAGGTGACCTCGAACGGGGCCAGCCGGGCCTGGACCGCCGCGCCGATCGAGCCGGCGCCGACGATCAGCACCCGCTTGCCGGCCAGCTCGTCGGTGGGGGCCACCTCGTCGTACGCCCACTCGCGGCGCCCCTGCGCCCGGGCCAGCGGACCGAAGCCGCGCAGCTTGGACAGCACCGCGGCGACCACCCACTCGGCGGTGGCCGAGTCGTGCACCCCGCGGGCGTCGCAGAGGGTGACCCCCTCGGGCATCCGGCCCACCCAGGCGTCCGCCCCGGCGGAGAGCAGCTGCACCACCTCGAGGTCGGGCAGCTCGGCGAGCAGCGCGCCGGCGTCCGGACCCGCGAGGAACGGCGGCACCCAGAACCGCACGCCGTCGGGGACTGACGGGAGCCGGGCCGGGTCCTCCATCACCTCCACGGTGACACCCGGGGGCAGCTCACCGAGGAGGGCGTGACCGGAGCGGTGCGGGATCCATACCTTCACGACCGCCGACGATAACCGGCGCGCCGTTCCCACGCCCGCAAACGGGCCCGCTGAGCCGGAGCCACCCGTCGCCGCGGACGGGTGCCGCAGGCCGGACGCGCCGGATCCGTCGTACCCGGACGGTCGGCCCGCCGGGCTAAGCTGGGCCGGGTGAAGGCCCGTCCCCCGTACCCCCGCATCGGCCGCCTCCGGGCGGCGCTGGCGGCGTCCTGCGCGGCGCTGCTGCTGGGCACCACCGGCTGCGCCTTCGGCGAGCCCGGGCCCGACCCGGCCGGCGAGCCGCCGAACCTCCCGACGCCGTCGGCCACGCCCGGCGCGGGCGGCGCTGGTCAGCAGGTGGTGGCCACGGTGCTGGCGAAGGGGCTGCGGGTGCCGTGGGCCGTCGCCTTCCTCCCCGACGGCGCCGCGCTGGTCACCGAGCGGGACAGCGGCCGGATCCTCCAGGTCGGGCCCGGCTCGGGGCCGGAGGGGCTGACCGTCACGGTCGTGCAGACCGTGCCGGACGTGGCCGCCGGCGGCGAGGGCGGGCTGCTGGGCATCGCCGTCTCCCCGTCCTACGCCAAGGACCGGACGGTCTTCGTCTACTACACGACCGCCCGGGACAACCGGATCGCCCGGCTTCAGCTCGGCGGGCGGCCCACGCCGATCCTCACCGGCATTCCGGCCTCCGGGAACCACAACGGCGGCGGGTTCGGCTTCGGTCCGGACGGCAGCCTGTACGCCAGCACCGGCGACGCGGGCCGGCAGGCGAACGCCCAGGACCGCAAGAGCCTCGGCGGCAAGATCCTCCGGATCACCGCGGACGGCAAGCCGGCCGCCGGCAACCCCTTCCCCGGCTCGCCGGTCTGGTCCCTGGGGCACCGCAACGTCCAGGGCTTCGCCTGGGACCCGGCGAAGCGGATGTACGCCGTCGAGTTCGGTCAGAGCACCTGGGACGAGATCAACCAGATCACCCGGGGTGGCAACTACGGCTGGCCGCAGGTCGAGGGACGGGCCGGCGACAAGCGGTACGCCGACCCGATCGTGCAGTGGCGGACCGGCGAGGCCTCCTGCTCCGGGCTCGCCGCGGTGGGGCGGTTGCTGGTCACCGCGTGCCTGCGCGGCGAGCGGCTCTGGCTGGTCGAGCTCACCGACAAGGGCACTGTGCTCGGCCAGCCCCGCGAGCTGCTGACCGGGAAGTACGGTCGGCTGCGGGCGGTGGCCGCCGCGCCGGACGGGTCGCTCTGGGTCACCACCTCCAACCGGGACGGACGGGGCCAGCCGGCGCCGGAGGACGACCGGATCCTGCGGTTGGTCTTCGCCGACGGCGGGGCCGGCCGGAGTTGACCGACCGACCGTAGCCGGCCGGTCACCCCGCGAGACGGGGGCGACCGGCGGGTCGGAAAACTGGGAACGCGCCGGCTTCTCTCGGGTTTGCCAAGATCCCACGACGGGCAGGTCAGAATCTCAGCATGGACGGCCAGGAGAACGAGCAGCGCGACACCGGGGACGAGGGTGCCCCGGCGACCGGACGTGCCCGGCGCTGGGCGAGCTGGCCGCGGCGTACCGGCCGGTCGGGTCGGAGCCCGTGGCTGCGGCGGCTCGGCGTGGCGCTGGCCGTCGTGGCGGTCGCCCTGGGCGGGGTGGTCGCCGGCACGTACGCCGGTGGGCACGTCGGCACCGACATCGGGCCGTTCCGGGCGGAGCTCGACCTGAGCCCGTCGCTCCACGGTGGCACCACCGTCGACGTCCCGCCGCTGGGCGCGCTGCTGCTGAACAGCCACGACGGGCCGACCTACCTCACGGTGCGGCTGGGCGCGCTGGACCAGCGGCGGACCCAGGCGCTGATCAACGACCCGGCGAGCATCAGCCGGGCCAGCCAGTCCGCCGTCGCCGACGTCCGGGCCGGGGTGATGCGCCTGGGTTTGAAGACGCTGGGCGCGACGGTGCTGGCCACCCTGCTGCTGGCGGGGCTGGTCTTCCGGGACGCCCGGCGGACGGCCTGGGCCGGTGGGCTGGCCCTGGTGGTCACCGCCGGCAGCCTCGGGCTGGCCGCCGCGACCATGCGCCCGCAGGCGATCGAGGAGCCCCGGTACGAGGGGCTGCTGGTCAACGCCCCGGCGATCGTGGGCGACGCCCGCCGGATCGCCAACGACTACACGAAGTACGCCGAGCAGCTCCAGCGCCTGGTGGGCAACGTCAGCCAGCTCTACACCACCGTCTCGGCGCTGCCGGTGTACGAGCCGGCCCCCGGCACGACGCGGGTGCTGCACGTGTCGGACATGCACCTCAACCCGACGGGGTGGCAGCTGATCCGGACGGTGGTCGAGCAGTTCGGCATCGACGTGGTGATCGACACGGGCGACATCACCGACTGGGGCAGCGAGCCGGAGGCGTCCTTCGTCGGCTCGATCGGCCTGCTCAAGAAGCCGTACGTCTACATCCGGGGCAACCACGACTCGGCGCGGACGGCGGCGGCGGTGGCCAAGCAGCCGAACGCGATCGTGTTGGACAACTCGACGACCACCGTGGCCGGGCTGACCGTGGCCGGGATCGGCGACCCCCGGTTCACCCCGGACAAGAACACCTCACCGGCGGGCAGCGGTCTGACCAAGCAGGTGGCCGAACAGGTGATCGGCGCCGGCGAACAGCTCGCCACCACGGTCACCGGCTCGCCGCGTCCGGTGAACATCGCGCTGGTGCACGACCCCGCCTCGGCCGGGCCGCTCTCCGGCACCTGCCCGCTGGTGCTGGCCGGGCACACCCATGCCCGGCAGGTGTCCAGGCTGCCGCAGGTGCCGGGGAAGCAGCCGACGCAGCTGTTCGTGGAGGGCTCCACCGGCGGGGCCGGGCTGCGCGGCCTGGAGGGCGAGAAGCCCACCCCGCTGTCGATGTCGGTGCTCTACTTCGACCAGCAGAAGATGCTTCAGGCGTACGACGACATCACCGTGGGCGGCACCGGCCAGTCGCAGGTCAACCTGGAGCGGCACGTGATCCGGGACCCGGCGCAGGGCGCGGAGGTGCCGGTCACCCCGACCCCGACCCGCGGTGGTCCGGAGTCGGCCAGCCCGACCCCGACCCGCTGACCGGTCCGCAGGGTGGGACACGCGGTTGGCCCCGCCCCTCTCGCCAGGGGTCTCCCTGCGGCTCGCTTGCCGCACCTCCTTGCCCCAGTCACTCTCCTCGCCGGCCTGTCCGGCCCACGCCCATGGTCGCGACGCCCTTTGCTCTGCTTCAACGGACGCAACAGTCACGCCGGGTCACCGGGCGTCGTTCCGCCCGCCAGAAGCTCGTCCAGCTCAGGGCTGGTGTTGCGGTGAGGTAAGCAGAGCAAAGGGCGGGGCGAGCATTGTCGGTGCCCGTCCTGCCGTCACCCTGCGTGCCGGCGCGGACCCGTCACGCCGGGTGATCGGCGGTGCACCGCGCCACCCGGCGGTCGCCAGGAGCGGCCGGCGGGTGGCGGATGCCGGGTCAGCGCAGCGACAGGGCGGCCAGGGCGGCGTTGACGATGCTGCCGGGCAGCAGGTCGTGCAGCTCATACAGCTCCTGCACGCTGCCGGACTGGCCGAACTCGTCCACCCCGAGCGGCACCGCCGGGGCGCCGACGGCCGAACCGAGCCAGGCCATCGCGTGTGAGGCTGCGTCGTGCACGGTCACCACCGGCACCCGGTCCGCGAACGCCGACCGCAACGCGCCCGGCACGCTCGGCACGGTCGCCGTCCGCACCCCCTGCCGCAGCGTCCGCTGCCAGGCCCGGTAGAGCCGGTCCAGCGAGGTGACGTCCACGACGTGCGCGGCCACCCCCTCCTCCGCCAGCTCCGCGGCGGCCGCGAGGACCTCCGGCAGCACCGCGCCGGAGGCGGCGAGCTGCACCACCGGGGCGTCCGCCAGCTGCGGGTACGCCTGGTGCGCGTCCACCAGCCGGTACGCCCCGGCGACCACCTGCCGGCGCAGCACCGCGTCGCCGATCCGGGCCCGCGCGGCCTCGAACGGCGCCTGGTCGATCGGGCGGGTGCTGAGCCGGAAGTAGTACGCCCCGTCCTCGGCCGGCGCGGCGGTGGCGGCCGGCGCCGCTCCCCCGGCGATCTGGCCGAGCGCGTCGCAGAGCAGCCAGTCCAGGCTGCCCGCGTACGCGGGTTCGAGGAAGGTCACCCCGGGCAGTTCCAGGCCCACCGAGGCGGTGATGGTGGACTGGTGGGCGCCGCCCTCCGGGGCCAGCGTGATGCCGGACGGGGTGCCCGCCACCACGAACCGGGAGCCGGAGTAGGTGCCGTAGAGGAACGCGTCCAGACCGCGCAGCACGAACGGGTCGTAGACCGTGCCGATCGGCAGCAGCGGCTGCCCCGACAGGTCCCAGGACAGCCCGAGCTGGCCCAGCAGCAGGAACAGGTTCATCTCCGAGATGCCCAGCTCGATGTGCTGGCCCGACGGGCTCTCCGTCCAGCGCAGCATCCGGTCCTCGGTCCAGGAGCGCTGCTCGGTGGGGGCGAAGACGCCGGTCTTGTTGATGAACCCGGCGAGGTTGGTGGAGGTGGCCACGTCCGGCGCGGTGGTCACCAGGTAGGGCGCCACGGCGGGATCGCGGGCCAGGTCCACCAGCACCCGCCCGAAGACCTCCTGGGTGGAGACCGGCTTGTTCGCGCGTACCTTCGTGGTTTCCGGGACGGTAACCCCGAGCGCCCGCTCGCGGGGCGCGCGGGACAGCGCCTCCCGACGCTCGCCGGCCCGGATGCCGGCCGGGGACGCCGGGTCGAGGCGGTCCCACTCGGTCTCCGGCGTCAGGCCCTGTGCGGCGCGCAGCGCGTCGACCTGCTCGGTGGTGAGCAGCGCCGAGTGGTTGCGCGGGTTGCCGGCGATCGGCAGCCCCCAGCCCTTCACGGTGTACGCGAAGACCACGCTGGGCCGGTCGATGACCGCGTCGCACTGGGCGTACGCGTCGAGCATCGCTTCCAGGTCGTGCCCGCCCAGGTCGGTGACGAGCGGGCCCAGCTCGTCGTCGGAGATGTCGGCGATGAACTCGGCGATGCCGGCCGGTGCGCCGTCCAGGAACTGCTTGCGCAGTGCCGGCCCGGCCAGCCCGAACAGCGACTGGTACTGCTCGTTCGGCATCCGGTCGATCCAGTCCCGCAGGGCCGCCCCGCCCGGCCGGGCGTACGCCTCGGCGAGCTTGCGGCCGTACTTGACCTCCACGACGTGCCAGCCGGCGGCCTCGAACTGCCCCCGCCACTGGTTGATCCGGATGCCGGGGACGACCCGGTCGAGGGACTGCCGGTTGAAGTCGACCAGCCACATCACGTTGCCCAGGCCGGTGGTGGCCGGGTCGGCGACGGCCTCCCAGATGTTCCCCTCGTCCAGCTCGGCGTCGCCGATCAGCGCCACGAACCGGGAGTGCGGCCGGGCGCCGAAGTGCGCGTCGACGTAGCGGCGGGTGACCGCGGCGAACAGCGGCGCGGCCGCACCGAGACCCACCGAACCGGTGGAGAAGTCCACCTCGTCGGGGTCCTTGGTCCGCGACGGGTACGACTGGAGCCCGCCGCGCGCCCGCAGCTTCGGCAGGTACGACCGGTCCAGGTTGCCGAGCAGGTACTGGATGGCGTGGAAGACCGGGGAGGCGTGCGGCTTGACCGCGACCCGGTCCTCGGCGTCCAGGTGGGCGAACCAGAGCGCCGTCATCGCGGTGACCAGCGAGGCGCTGGACGCCTGGTGGCCGCCGACCTTCACCCTGTCGCCGGTGTTCCGGTCGTGGTTGGCGGCGTCCACGATGCGGGTGGCGAGCCAGAGCACCCGGCGCTGGATCTCGTCGAGGACGTCGAGGTCGTGCTGGTTCACGGTGACTCCATCCGGGCGTCGCCGATGACGCCCTCGCGAGGGGTGGCGCGGGTCGCGCGCGTACTCGAGGGAAGCGAGAAGGCCGCCGCCGGGTTGCGACGGCGGCCTTCTCCGGTGGGACTCAGCCCTGGGCGCCGAGGCGCTCCAGGATCAGCTCGCGGACGGTCTTGGCGTCGGCCTGGCCGCGGGTGGTCTTCATGACCGCGCCGACCAGCGCGCCGGCCGCCGCGACCTTGCCGCTGCGGATCTTGTCCGCGACGTCGGGGTTCGCGGCGATCGCCTCGTCCACGGCGGCGGTGAGCGCGCCGGTGTCGGAGACGACCTCCAGGTTGCGGTTGGTCATGACGTCGGTCGGCGAGCCCTCGCCGGCGACCACGCCCTCCAGCACCGTCCGGGCCAGCTTGTCGTTGAGCTTGCCGGCGTCGACCAGGCCCTGGAGCTCGGCGACCTGCTCCGGGGTGGCCCCGACGTCGGCCAGTTCCACGCCGGTCTCGTTGGCCCGCCGGGACAGCTCACCCAGCCACCACTTCCGGGCGGCGGCCGGGGTGGCGCCGGCGGCGACCGTGGCCTCGATCAGCTCGACGGCGCCGGCGTTGAGCACCGACTGCATGTCCAGGTCGGACAGGCCCCACTGCTCCTGGAGCCGGCGGCGGTGCAGCCGGGGCAGCTCCGGCAGGGCGGCCTTCAGCTCGGCCACCCAGGCGGGGTCCGGCGCGAGCGGCACCAGGTCCGGCTCCGGGAAGTACCGGTAGTCGGTGGCGGTCTCCTTGGACCGGCCCGGCGTGGTGTCGCCGGTGTCCTCGTGGAAGTGCCGGGTCTCCTGGGTGATCTTCCCGCCGGCGTCCAGCACCGACGCCTGGCGCAGCATCTCCGACCGGACCGCGCGCTCGACCGACCGCAGCGAGTTGACGTTCTTGGTCTCGGTGCGCGTGCCCCACTCCTCGCCCGGCAGGTTCAGCGAGGTGTTGACGTCGCAGCGCAGCGAGCCCTCCTCCATCCGGACGTCGGAGACGCCCAGCGTGCGGAGCACGTCCCGCAGCTCGGTCACGTACGCCCGGGCCACCTCCGGCGCCAGCGCGCCGGTGCCGGGAACCGGCTTGGTGACGATCTCCACCAGCGGGATGCCGGCCCGGTTGTAGTCGACCAGCGACTCGGTCGCGCCGTGGATGCGGCCGTGGCGCCACCGACGTGCAGCGTCTTGCCGGTGTCCTCCTCCAGGTGCACCCGCTCGATGCCGATCCGCACCAGCTCCCCGTTGACCTCGACGTCCAGGTAGCCGTCGAAGCACAGCGGCTCGTCGTACTGGCTGATCTGGAAGTCCTTCGGCATGTCCGGGTAGAAGTAGTTCTTCCGGGCGAACCGGCTCCACTCGGCGATCGAGCAGTTCAGCGCCAGGCCGATCCGGATCGTCGCCTCGATGGCCGCCTTGTTGGCCACCGGCAGCGAGCCGGGCAGGCCCAAACAGACCGGGCAGACCCGGGTGTTCGGCTCGCCGCCGAAGTCCGTCGGGCAGCCGCAGAACATCTTGGTGTTCGTGCCCAGCTCGACGTGGGTCTCCAGGCCGATCACCGGTTCGTAGCGCGCGACGACCTCGTCGTACGCGGGCAGTGTCGTGGTCATCTGAGCTCCTGCCTCACAGCGCCGGTGGGGTGAACGTGCCGACCACGGACTCCAGCGCGGCGGCGACCCGGTACATCCGGTCGTCGGCCATCGTCGGGGCCATCACCTGGAGGCCGACGGGGAGCCCGTCGGAGAGGCCGCAGGGCACCGAGATGCCCGGGCCGCCGTACAGGTTGGTCGGGATGGTGAAGAGGTCCGCCAGGTACATCTGGTACGGGTCGGCGGTGCGCGCCCCGATCGGGAACGCCACGAACGGGGTGGTCGGCGAGATCAGCGCGTCGACCTGCTCGAAGGCGGCGGTGAAGTCCCGGGTGATCAGGGTGCGGACCTTCTGCGCCTGCCCGTAGTAGGCGTCGTAGTAGCCCGAGGAGAGCGCGTACGTGCCGATCATGATGCGCCGCTTGACCTCGGCGCCGAAGCCGGCCTCGCGGGTCAGCGACATGACCTCCTCCAGCGACCGGTTGCCGTCGTCGCCGACCCGCAGGCCGAACCGCACGCCGTCGAACCGGGCCAGGTTAGAGGAGCACTCGCTCGGCGCGATCAGGTAGTACGCCGGCAGCGCGTAGCGGAAGTGCGGACAGGACACCTCGATGATCTCGGCGCCCAGCTTGGCCAGCGCGTCCACCGACTCGCGGAACGCGGCCATCACGCCCGGCTCGGCGCCCTCGCCGGTGAACTCGGTGACCACACCGAGCTTCACCCCGGTCAGGTCGCCGGTCGCGCCGAGCTTCGCCGCGGCCACCACGTCCGGCACCGGCTGCGGGATGGAGGTGGAGTCGCGCGGGTCGTGGCCGCCGATCACCTGGTGCAGCAGCGCGGCGTCGAGCACCGTACGCGCACACGGGCCGGGGGTGTCCAGCGACGAGGAGAACGCCACCAGGCCGTACCGGGAGGTGCCGCCGTAGGTGGGCTTGGCGCCGACGGTGCCGGTGACCGCGCCGGGCTGGCGGATCGAGCCGCCGGTGTCCGAGCCGATCGACAGCGGGGCCTCGTACGCGGCGAGCGCGGCGGCGCTGCCGCCACCGGAGCCGCCCGGGATCCGGTCCAGGTCCCACGGGTTGTGGGTCGGGCCGTACGCGGAGTATTCGGTGGAGGAGCCCATCGCGAACTCGTCCATGTTCGTCTTGCCGAGCATCACCGTGCCGGCGTCGCGCAGCCGCTGCACGATCGTCGAGTCGTACGGCGGGCGCCAGCCCTCCAGGATCTTCGACCCGACGGTGGTCGGCACGCCCTTGGTGGTCAGCACGTCCTTGACCGCGACCGGCACGCCGGCCAGCGGGCCCAGCTCCTCGCCGCCGGCCCGCCGCTCGTCCACCCGGCGGGCCGCGGCCAGCGCGCCCTCGCTGTCGACGTGCAGGAACGCGTGCACCCGGTCGTCGACGGCGGCGATCCGGTCCAGGTGGGCCTGCGTCACCTCGACCGCAGAGGTCTCGCCCTTCGCCACCAGCCCGGCGATCTCGGTCGCGGTGAGCTTGATCAACTCGCTCATGAAGCCACATCCTCGTCCAGGATCCGCGGAACGCGGAACCGCTGCTGGTCGACGTCGGGCGCGCCGGACAGCGCCTCCTCCGGGGTCAGGCACGGCGTCACCACGTCCTCGCGGAGCACGTTGGTCAGCGGCACCGAGTGGGAGGTCGGCGGGATGTCCGCCGCGGCGACCTCGCCGACCTGGGCGACCGACTGGAGGATCACGTCGAGCTGGCCGGCGAAGGTGTCCAGCTCCTCCTCCGTGACGGCGAGCCGCGACAGTCGCGCCAGGTGCGCGACCTCCTCGCGGGAGATGGCGGCCATCGGTGCCCCCTTCGTGGCTGTCCTGCTGCGTCTGCGTGTGCCGGCCGCGCAGTCGAGGTGGAGATGACGCGCGGTGACCGGAGCGAGTCTATTGTCCTGCGCTCGCACCGACGCCTCCGACTCCCCCTCCACCCGCCCGCCGGGGCGTCACCTGGTCGGCCGGCGGGGCACCTGCGCGTCCGCCGTCACCGCCGGGCGCACCGGCCGGTACCGGGCCAGCCAGGCGGCCAACTCCTCGGCCGGCATCGGCCGGGCGTGGAACCAGCCCTGGGCCACGTCGCAGCCGGCCGCGTGGAGCAGCCGCCAGGTCCGCTCGTCCTCCACGCCCTCGGCCACCACCCGGAGCCCCAGCGCCCCGGCCAGCTCGATCATCGAGCGGACGATCGCGGCGTCGTCGGGGTCGTCGGCCATCCCCAGCACGAACGACCGGTCCACCTTCACCTCCGAAAGCGGCAGCCGGCGCAGGTGCTGCAGCGACGAGTAGCCGGTGCCGAAGTCGTCCAGCGCGATGCCCACCCCGATCCGGTGCAGCTGGGAGATGCTGGCCAGGACCCGTCGGGGATCCGCCATCAGCGCCCCCTCGGTGATCTCCACCTGCAGCCGGTCCGGGCGTACCCCGTAGCGGACCAGCCGGTCGGCGATCTGGTCGGCGATCTCCCCGGTGTGCAGGTCGCGGACGCTGACGTTGAGCGCGGCGCGGAGGATGATCCCCGCCGCCGACCACTTGGCCAACTGCTCGACCACGTCGTCCACCACCCGCCGGGTGAGCAGCCGCATCACCGCGCTCTGCTCGGCGACCTGGATCAGCTCCCCCGGATCGACCATGCCGCGTCGGGGGTGGCGCCAGCGCAGCAGCGCCTCGACCCCGACGACCTCCCCGGTGGCGATGGCGATCTGCGGCTGGTAGTACATGGTGATCTCGCCCGGGTCGCGGCCGGATCCTCGTCCCGCCCGGGCGCCGCGCGCACCCGCCCGGCGTCCGCGCTGTCCCTCGGCCCGACCCC
>NZ_JAEVHJ010000205.1:0-11975 GCF_016802855.1 Micromonospora sp. ATA51
GGGTCGGGCCTTCGCCGGGGTGCTCGGGTTGACCCTGCTCAATCCGGCCACCGTGCTCTACTTCGCGGCGCTGGTGCTCGGCCGGCGGGACGCGGCCGACCCGGACGCCGCCGCCGCGGCGCTCTTCGTGGCGGGCGCGTTCCTCGCCTCGGCGAGCTGGCAACTGCTCGTCGCCGGCGGCGGCACGCTGGTCGGCCGGGCACTGGCCGGACCCCGGGGCCGGCTGGTCACCGGGCTGGTCTCCAGCGCGCTCATCGCCGCCCTGGCGGTGGCCACCCTGCTGCCGGCCTGACCGGGGGCCGGGCGCGCGGATCTGCTGCCCGGCCGATCCGGGGCCGGGAGCGAGTATCTGCTGGGCGGCTGACCGGGGGCCGGGAGCGCGGACGTGGCCGCCGTGCCGTAGGTTCGGGCGGTGACCAGCCGACCCGCAGCCGGGGGCGGCCGGTGGGTCGAGGTCGACCCGGCCCGCGTCGCCCGCTGGGTCGAGGGCTTCGCCGACCGGCACGGCCCGCCCACCACCACCGTCGAGGCGTACGGCCTGCTGCTGGCCGCCCCGGACGCGCGACGGCCGAGCTGCACACCCGCCCGGGCTCCGGCCGCCGCCGACGTACCCGGCTTCGTGGCCGCGGCCGCCGCGCGCGTCGGCTCGGCCTGCTGCTGGCCCGCAAGGGCGCGGCGGCGGTCGGCGTCGCCGTGGGAGAGGAGCTGGTGGTCTCCAAGGTGGACACCCGGTACGTGCAGGGGCGGACCGCCGCGGGCGGCTGGTCCCAGCAGCGCTTCGCCCGACGCCGGGACAACCAGGCGAAGGCGGCCCTGGCCGACGCGGTGGAGCTGGCCGTCCGCCTGCTGCTGCCGGAGGCGGCGATCCTGAGCGCCCTGGTCTGCGGCGGGGACCGTCGCGCGGTGGACATCGTCCTGGCCGAGCGGCGGCTCGCGCCGCTGGCCGCGCTGCGCGCCGAGCGGCTCCTCGACGTGCCGGAACCCCGGCACGCGGTGCTGGTCGGCGCGATCGCCGCCGCCCGTGCGGTGCGGATCCTGGTCCGCGACCCGGCACCCGACCGCGCCGGCTGACCTCAGCGGTTGGCGGCGGTACCCGCGGTGGCCGCACCCGCCGAGGAACCAGGGGCGGCAGTCGCGTCCCATAAGAGCAGTTTCCGCACAAAATATGCGGTGTTGTGCGCCCGGCGAAGGGAGTATGAGCAGTGGAGTTTCTTGTTGACATGGTCACCACGGTGCCGAACGGCACGTCAGACGATGAGGTCGCCGAGATGCGCAAGCGCGAGGCGGCGCGGTCGGCCGAGCTGGCGGCGCAGGGCAGTCTTCTGCGGCTGTGGCGGCCGCCGCTGGCGCCGGGCGAGTGGCGTACGTGGGGACTTTTCCGCGCGGACGATGCGGATCAGCTGGAAATGGTCCTCGCGTCGATGCCGCTGCGCGCGTGGCGGCACGACTCCGTCACGCCGTTGTCACCGCATCCGAACGACCCGGGTCAGCCGGCCCGGTAAACCGGACCGGGTCGCCCGACGGGATCCATGCCATGCCGGTGTCGAGACCGAGCGTGCCGACATGGCGCGTCACCCTTACCCGCCCTGCCGCCCGCTCTCATCCGCCCATCCGCCCAACAGCACGGGAGACCACCATGACCAGCACCGAGGCGCAGATTCTGCGTACCGTCCTCGACCAGTGGAGGTCCGCCGTCAACGCCCACGACCCCGATCGCGTCGCGTCGTACTTCACCGACGACGCGATCTTCCAAGGCCTGCACCCGTACACCGTCGGCCGCGACGGCGTCGCCGGGTATTACGCCGCCCAGCCGATCGGCCTGACCGCCGCGTACGACATCCGCGAGACCCGGCGCCTGGTCGACGACCTTGTCCTCGGCTACCTGAGTGTGGATTTCGCCTTCACCGACCGGCCGGTCCTGACCGTCCACCTCGGCGTGATCGTGCGCCGGATCGGCGAGGCCTGGTTCATCAGCCACTACCAGGTATCCCGGCTCGGATGACCACAAGCCCTCGATGACCAAGTCCTGCCCGGACGTCATGCATGTGGTGCCCGCACGGCGATCGTGATGCCACCACGGAGGGACCCCGGCGCTGGGTCGCCCGCCACGGCGCCGAGGTCCTGGTGCGGTGCGGTCGGCGTCAGAGGCTGCCGCCGAAGGTGTCGCAGGCCTTCGGGTCGCCGGTGGAGTAGCCCTTGGTGAACCACTGCTGGCGCTGCTCGGAGGTGCCGTGGGTGAACTCGTCCGGGTTCACCGGCCGGCCCGAGCGCTGCTGGATCGCGTCGTCGCCGATCTTCTCGGCGGTGTCGACCGCCTGCTGGATGTCCTGCTCGGTGACGCTCTTGAAGATCTTCTGCCCCTGCGCGTCGGAGGTGCCGGTGGCGTTCTTGGCCCAGGCGCCGGCATAGCAGTCGGCCTGGAGCTCCAGCTTCACCGACAGCGCGTTCGCGTTGTTCGGGTCGCGCTGCTGCTGGCGGCGCATCTGCGCCTCGGTGCCGAGCAGGTCCTGGACGTGGTGACCGTACTCGTGGGCCAGCACGTACGGCTGGGCGAACTCGCCTTCGGCGCCGAGTTGGTCGGCGAGGAGCTTATAGAAGGTGAGATCGATGTAGACGAGGTCGTCGGCCGGGCAGTAGAACGGACCGACGCCCGAGTCGGCCTGCCCGCAGCCGGTGTTGACGCCCTGGCTGAAGAAGACGGTCTTGGACGCCTGGTACTGCTCGCCGAAGACCTCCGGCAGGGCCTTGGTCCAGTACGCCTGGATCGAGTTGACGTACAGGGTGTTGCGGCAGTCGAGCTGCTCCAGCGCGTCCTGCGCCGAGCACTTCTGCTGCAGCGAGGTGTTGTCGCCCTGCTGCGACCCGCCGCCGTCGTTCATCGCGTTCAGCCCGAAGCCGCCACCGACCAGCGCGACGAGGACGGCGATGATGAGGCCGACGATGCCCCCGCGCCCGCCGCCGATCGGGATCGGAATGCCCATCCCGCCGCCTCCGCCGGACCCCCGCCGGTCGTCCACCTGGCTGGTGTCGATCCGCGCGTTCTCGTTCAGCTCCATGTTGACCCCGATCACCGATTGATCCGTTTGTGGTGGTTGCGGTACCGGACCGGGTCCGGACGGCATTTCGGTACCCGATGATCTTGCCCGGTAATCCGGACGGGGTGTCGCGGGCGGCCCGGTACACTTGGCGGGTGCTGCGCTGCGAAGGCTGAACGGCCCCGCGCCGACGGGAAATCGAACCCGCCGGCGCTTTCGCGTGCCCTGAGTCAGCCCTTCCGGAACCCCGAGAGCGAGTACCCCGAGATGATCACTGCCACCGGCCTGGAACTGCGCGCCGGTTCCCGGATCCTGCTGTCCGACACCACCCTGCGGGTGCAGCCGGGCGACCGGATCGGCCTGGTCGGCCGCAACGGCGCCGGCAAGACCACCACGCTCAAGGTGCTGGCGGGCGAGGGCCAGCCGTACGCCGGGCAGATCGACCGGCGCAGCGCGATCGGCTACCTGCCGCAGGACCCGCGGACCGGTGACCTTGAGGTGACCGGGCGGGACCGGGTGCTCTCCGCCCGGGGACTCGACGTGCTGATGGCCCAGATGCAGGAGATCGAGGCCAAGCTCGCCGACGGCGTCGACGAGAAGCTGGTCCGCCGGTACGGCGCGCTGGAGGACCAGTTCGCCTCCCTCGGCGGATACGCCGCCGAGGCCGAAGCGGCCCGGATCTGCGCCAACCTCGGCCTGCCGGACCGGGCACTCGCGCAGACCATCGGCACCCTGTCGGGCGGCCAGCGCCGCCGCATCGAGCTGGCCCGGATCCTGTTCCGCGACGCCGGCGAGAACGGTGGCGGCATCCTGCTCCTCGACGAGCCGACCAACCACCTCGACGCCGACTCGATCACCTGGCTGCGCGGCTTCCTGGCCAACCACAAGGGTGGCCTGATCGTGATCTCCCACGACGGCTCGCTGCTGGAGTCGGTGGTGAACAAGGTCTGGTTCCTCGACGCCACCCGCTCGGTGGTGGACGTCTACAACCTGGGCTGGAAGGCGTACCTGGCGGCGCGGGAGACCGACGAGCGGCGTCGCCGGCGGGAGCGGGCCAACGCCGAGAAGAAGGCCGGCGCGCTGATGGCCCAGGCCGACAAGATGCGGGCCAAGGCCACCAAGACGGTCGCCGCGCAGAACATGGCCCGCCGCGCCGAGAAGCTGATTTCGGGCCTGGAGGAGGTACGTCAGGCCGACAAGGTGGCCAAGGTGCGCTTCCCCACCCCGGCGCCGTGCGGGAAGACGCCGCTCACCGCGACCGGCCTGTCGAAGTCGTACGGCTCGCTGGAGATCTTCACCGACGTCAACGTGGCGGTGGACCGCGGTTCCCGGGTGGCCATCCTGGGCCTCAACGGCGCCGGCAAGACCACCCTGCTGCGGATGCTCGGCGGCCTGCTGGAGCCGGACACCGGCGAGGTGCACGCCGGGCACGGGCTGCGGCTGGGCTACTACGCCCAGGAGCACGAGACGCTGGACGTGGACCGGACGATCCTGGAGCACATGCGCAGCGCGGCCAGCGACCAGACCGACACGGACCTGCGCAAGATCCTCGGCGCGTTCCTCTTCTCCGGCGACGACGTCGACAAGCCCGCCGGGGTGCTCTCCGGCGGGGAGAAGACCCGGCTGGCGCTGGCCACCCTGGTCTGCTCCGGCGCCAACGTGCTGCTGCTCGACGAGCCGACGAACAACCTCGACCCGGTCAGCCGGGAGCAGGTGCTCGACGCGATCGCCCGCTACCCGGGCGCGATCGTGCTGGTCACCCACGACCCGGGCGCGGTCCTGGCGCTCAAGCCCGACCGGGCGATCCTGCTCCCCGACGGCGACGAGGACGCCTGGAGCGACGACCTCCTCGAACTGGTCGAGCTGGCCTGACCCACCCCACCCCCCGTTCCCGGTGCGTCGATCATGACGTTGTTGTCATCCGACACGGCTTGGGGTCACGACAACACCTTCATGATCAACCCTGGGGGTCAGGTGGCGAGGTCGGCGAGGCGGGGGAGGACGCCGGAGGCGACCAGGATCGCCGCGCCGATCGCGATGAAGACCGCGGGGACCAGCCAGTGGCCGGCGCGGCCCACCAGCCGGACCACCCGGGGATGGCCGCCCAGCAGGGCGCGGCCGCGCACCAGACGGCGACCAGGACGGCGAAGACCAGCAGCCACACCAGCCCGGTCGCCGGGTCCAGCGAGCGGAACACCGGCACGTAGACCGCGATGTTGTCGGCGCCGTTGGCGATGGTCACCCCGGCGACCCCGAGCAGGCTGCCGACCACGGCCGGCGGCCCGTCGTCGGCGGCGCGGGCGAGCAGCGCGCGGACCCCGAGGCCGATCGGCAGCAGGCCGAGCAGCCCGGTCCACGGGTCGGGTACGACGAGCAGCCCGGCCGCGACCACGACCGCCGCGCCGACCAGCGCGCCGATGCCCAGATACTGGCCGGCGACGATGTGCCAGGGCCGGGGTCGGCCGGCGCCGCGGGCGGCCACGAAGAGCACCGTGAGCACGACGATGTCGTCGACGTTGGTCGCGGCGAACACGAGGGCGGCGGCCGACGCGGCGGCGAGCAGGTCGTCACCCGAGGCAGCGTACGGCCCGACGGGCGGACCGGCGAAACATGATCCATCGACCGGGTGGCCCGACGGAGCCGGTCCGGCACCCGCCTGTCAGCCGGTCAGAAGGATCACTCTATCGGGAAGCTGACATCGCATAGCGTGTCGGTTGGCGAAGAGTTGATATCTGGCGCATGATCGTTCGAGACGGTCTAATAGGTGGGACCGTATCCGAACCGCACAGTCTGCGACGTGAGGAATCAGCATGGCCTCCACTGGCACAGCCACCAGCACTGAGAAGGGTCGCCGGATCATCGGGGCCGAGCGCCAGACGCTCGCCAAGGACCTGGTAAAGCGGTACACCTCTGGTGAGAGCATCCGTGCGCTGGCGGCCTCGACCGGCCGTTCCTACGGGTTCATCCACCGGGTGCTCACCGAGTCCGGGGTGCAGCTGCGGCAGCGCGGCGGCGCCCGGCGCCGCAAGAAGGCGTGACCCGCCCGCCAGCGTCGTCCATCACCGCCGTGCCCCGGGCTGTCCGGTGACCGCCGAGACGACCGGGGTGCGACTCGACTGCGACGGGCCGGTCGCGACGGTGACGTTGTGCCGGCCGACGTGCTCAACGCCCAGACCCCGGCGATGTGGCGCGCGATGAGCGACTTCTCCCGGGAGCTGCCCGGCGACGTCCGCGTCGTCGTCGTACGCGGCGAGGGGCGGTCCTTCTCCGCCGGTCTCGACCTGTCGGTGGCCGGCGCCACCGGCCCGGGGTCCTTCGCCGAGCTGTCCACCCTGCCCGAGCAGGAGTGCGCCGACCGGATCGCCGAGTTCCAGGGCGGTTTCACCTGGCTGCACCGCCCCGACGTGATCTCGGTGGCCGCCGTCCAGGGGCACGCCATCGGCGCGGGCTTCCAGCTCGCCCTCGCCTGCGACCTGCGGGTGCTCGCCGAGGACGCCAGGCTCTCCATGGCCGAGGTGACCCTCGGTCTCGTCCCCGACCTCGCCGGCACGAAGCGCCTGGTCGGGCTGGTCGGCTATGCCCGGGCGCTGGAGATCTGCGCCACCGGCCGCCGGATGGACGCCGCCGAGGCCGACCGGATCGGCCTGGCCAACCTCGTCGTGCCGACCGCCGAGCTGGATGGCGCGGTGCGGGACCTGACCGCCGGCCTGCTGGCCGGCAGCCGGGACGCGGTGGTCGAGATCAAGGCGCTGCTCACCGGCGCCAGTGGTCGTAGCCACGCCGAGCAGCAGCGCGCCGAGCGGGAGGCGCAGACCCGCCGCCTGCGTGATCTGGCGGGTCGGGGAGAATAGTCCGGACGGCGAGGCGTGACTAGTTGTCGATTTTCTCTGCATGTCTATCCATGGTTGCTTGTTGTGCATAGTGTCTACCGGATCGGGTGAGTTTGCCGGGCGGGGTGGCGTTGTCCCCGCGGCAGGAACTGGTGAAGGATCCGCTGGTGGCCGTGCGTGCCGAGGAACTCGAAAGAGCGGACCTAATCGAGGCTGGTCAGCGGTGAAGGTCACGCGCATCGCTTACTCGACGGGCATGAACGCGGGTAAGTACGCCGCCTTGGTGGAGCAGGCCCGTCGGTTGGGTCGGGTGCGTAGTGAGGTGTGGCAGCGTTACGGCTCGATCAACGGTGCCGGGGTGGGGTTGCGGGACCGGCAGGTGCGGGACCGGTGGCTGGCTGACGGCACGCACGTGCGGTTTGGTGTGTTGGCGAATGCGTGGAAGGAAACCGTCCGCGACGCGATGGCCGACATCGCAGCGAACCTGGAGGCGGCCAAGGTTGAGGTGCGTCGGGCGGTCCTGCGGCGCACGAGCGATCCGGTCGAGCGTGAGCGGATGTTCGACGCGTTGAAGGCCGACCGGTGGGCTGGCAATCGGTTCCTGGCTCGGCAGATGCGCAAGCACTGGAAGCGCGGGAAGAATCGCACGCACGATCAAATTGTGGTGCGCGCCGACAAGTACAAGACGACGGTTGATGGGCGGGGCCGGTTGTGGCTGGCGGTTCCCGGTCTCAAGCCCCGCAAGATGGTCAAGATCCCGCTGTCGACGACGGTCGCGCCGACGGGGACGCTGCGGCTGATTCTGCGCGGCGGTCGGGTCGAGGTGCACTATCAGATCGACGCGTCGCAGGTGCGGTCGTCGCAGCGGCCGTGCGGGCAGCGGATGGTCGGTGTGGACAAGGGCTACACCGAAGCCCTCACCGACTCCGACGGCCAGCCCCACGGTGTACAGCTCGGCGTACTGCTGACGAGCGAGTCGGACCGGTTGAAGGAACGCAACCGGCGTCGGGCGAAGCTGCGCTCGATCGCCAACACCGCGGCCCTGCGTGGTGACCAAGCGAAAGCCCACCGGATCAAGGTCAACAACCTCGGGACCGTGAAACGGGACCGGCAGGCTGCCCGGCACCGCGCCCGGGTGCGTACGGAGATCTTCACCGCCGTGCACCGGGTCGTGGACAAGGCCGCCACCGTGGTCGCCGAAGACCTCACCAAACGCTTCGCCGGACGCAAGAAGCTGGGTAAGAACATCAACCGACGTCTCGCCGCGTGGACCAAAGGAGTCACCGCCGAGGCTCTCAGAAGCGTGTCGGAGCGCAGAGGTTCTGCGCTCGTTCCCGTCAACTCCGCCTACACCTCACAAACCTGTCACCGCTGCGGCCGACTCGGCCGACGCAGCGGGGACCGGTTTCACTGCACCTGGTGCGGGGTGGTGTGGCAGGCCGACGTGAACGCCGCGATCAACATCCTGCACCGGGCAGGCGATCCCGACATCGCCCTGCACACCCCGCACCACAAGGTGAGGCAGATCCTGCAGGACAGGACCGATCGCCACCGGACCAGACTGTCGGTCCAGGACTCCAGCCCGGCCACCACCGGACGGAGAGCGAAACATCCGAACCGCTCGGCAATGAGCAAGAAGTAGGAAGCAGAATAGTAAGGACCGTCGGGGAAGATCTGGGTTACTCGCGAGGTTGTCGTAGTCGTCGGGAGAATTGACCCGAGGCCCAGGCTGCCCACGACCCGGAGGTGACGAGTGTCCAGTCCGATGAACGGCGGGGGCATGGCGGGCTGGAGCATGCTCCGGTCGATGCGCAGCCAGGATGAGGTGACCGCGCACCAGCTCAAGCGCGGCACCGCGAAGCGGATTGTCGCCTTCGCGCGGCCGTACCGGCGCGACATCCTGGTCTTCCTGGTCACCGTGGTGATCGCCGCGGTCATCGGGGTGGCGACCCCGGTGCTCGCCGGTGACGTGATCAACGCGATCAACCGCGGCGGCGCCGAGGCCGGCTCGGCGGTCGTCCGGCTCGCCGTCGTCATCGCCGTGCTGGCGGTGGCCGACGCGCTGTTCTCCCTGGCCCAGCGCTGGTACTCCGCGCGGATCGGCGAGGGCATCATCCTCGACCTGCGCACCCGGGTCTACGACCACGTGCAGCGCATGCCGTTGCAGTTCTTCACCCGGACCCAGACCGGCGCTCTGGTCAGCCGGCTCAACAACGACGTGCTGGGGGCCCAGCGGGCCTTCACCTCAACCCTGTCCGGCGTGGTCAGCAACGTCATCCAGCTGGTGCTCACCGCCGGCGTGATGTTCACCCTCTCCTGGCAGATCACCACGCTCTCGCTGATCCTGCTGCCGATCTTCATCATCCCGGCCCGCCGGGTCGGCAAGCGGCTCGCCGAGATCACCCGCGAGTCGTACAACCTCGACGCCAAGATGAACGCGACGATGACCGAGCGGTTCGGCGTGGCCGGGGCGCTGCTGGTCAAGCTCTTCGGCTCGCCCGAGCTGGAGGCGCGCCGCTTCGCGGGCCGCGCCGAGCGGGTGCGCGACATCGGCATCCAGTCCGCCATGTACTCGCGGACCTTCTTCGTCGCGATGCTGCTGGTGGCCTCCCTGGCCCAGGCGCTCACCTACGGCCTGGGCGGCTGGCTCGCGGTCACCGGCGGGGTAAGCGCCGGCACCGTGGTCACCCTCGCGCTACTGCTCACCCGCCTCTACGGGCCGCTGACCGCGCTCTCCAACGTCCGGGTCGACGTGATGAGCGCGCTGGTCTCCTTCGACCGGGTCTTCGAGGTGCTCGACCTGCGCCCCGGCATCGAGGAGAAGCCGGACGCCGTCCGGGTGCCCCGGGGTAACGGCCGGGTCGAGTTCCGCGACGTGCGGTTCCGCTACCCGAGCGCCGCCGAGGTGTCACTGGCCTCCCTCGAGGAGGTCGCCACCCTGGACCGGACCATCAACGAGCCGGTGCTCAAGGGCGTCTCGTTCACCGTGGAGCCCGGGCAGATGGTCGCCCTGGTCGGCCCCTCCGGCGCGGGCAAGTCGACGCTGTCCATGCTGATCTCCCGGATCTACGACGTGAGCGACGGCCAGGTGCTGGTCGGCGGCGTCGACGTCCGGGACGCCACCCTCGCCTCGCTGCGCGACGAGATCGGCGTGGTCACCCAGGACTCGCACCTGTTCCACGAGACCATCGCGGAGAACCTCCGCTACGCCAAGCCGGACGCCACCGACGACGAGATCTGGGCCGCGCTCGCCGGCGCGCAGGTCGCCGACCTGGTCCGGTCCCTGCCGGACGGGCTGGAGACCACGGTCGGAGAGCGGGGCTACCGCTTCTCCGGCGGCGAGAAGCAGCGCATCGCCATCGCCCGGCTGCTGCTGAAGGCGCCGTCGATCGTGATCCTCGACGAGGCCACCGCACACCTGGACTCGGAGAGCGAGGCGGCCGTGCAGCGGGCGCTGTCGGTGGCGCTGACCGGCCGTACCGCGCTGGTGATCGCGCACCGGCTCTCCACCGTCCGGGACGCCGACCAGATCCTCGTCCTCGACGAGGGGCGGATCGTGGAGCGGGGCCGGCACGACGAACTGGTCGCCGTCGGCGGCCTCTACGCCGAGTTGTACCGGACCCAGTTCGCGGTCGCCGACTCGCCCACCCCGTACGTCGACGCCACCGGCGCGGAGCCGGTGATCACCATGCCGATGGTCACGTACGTGGCCGACGAGGCGATGCCGCCCGCCGCGGCGAACTGACCCGGCGGCGACGGACACCGGAGATCAGCCGGCCGCCGCCGCGCGCAGCTCGGCGAACGCGGCGCCGAGCGTTTCCGGGGTGAAGTGCGCGTTCAGGCCGCTCGGGTTGGGCAGCACCCAGAGCCGGGCCGCGCCGAGCAGTTCGGGCTGCGGGCCGAACGTCGCCTTCGGCCGGGCGAACCCGATCCGGTACGCGGTCACCCCGACCACCGCCACCCACCGCGGCCGGTACCGCTCGACCTTCCCGGTCAGGATGTCCGCACCGGTCAGCAGCTCCTCGGCGGTCAGCTCGTCGCCCGGGCGGTGGCCCGGGCCACCAGGTTGGTGATGCCGAGCCCCCAGCCCAGCAGCTCGTCCTGCTCGCTGGGGTGCAGTTGGCGCGGGGTGAACCCGCCCCGGTGCAGCGCCGGCCAGAACCGGTTGCCCGGCCGGGCGAAGTGCCAGCCGGTGGCCGCCGACCAGAGCCCCGGGTTGATCCCGACGAAGAGCACGTCCAACCCGGGCGCGATCAGATCCGGCAGGAGCTTGTCGGCCGCCGCCGCCAGCTCCTCCCGGCTCGGTCGGGGATGGCGGCGGCCCACCGGGTCGGGGGAGGGCACACCGGCCTGCCGGCGGCCGGCCCGAGCCGGTCGTTCGCTGCCCGTCACAGGCCGCGCAGCGCGCCGCCGTCGACCGGCACGGTGACCCCGGTGACGTAGCTCGCGGCGGGGGAGAGCAGGAACGCGGCGACCCGGCCGAACTCCGCCGGCTCGCCGATCCGGCGCAGCGGGATGCCCGCCTCCGCCTCGGCGCGGGCTCGCTCGGCGTCTCCGGTGGCGGCCAGCAGTTCCCGGTTCCGGTCCGTCATGATCCGGCCCGGCAGCAGCCCGACCACGCGTACGCCGCGCGGACCGTACTCGTCGGCGATGTCCTTGGCCACCCCGGCCAGGCCGGGGCGCAGCCCGTTGGAGATGCCCAGACCGGGCACCGGCGAGCGGGCCGAGGTGGAGAGCACCAGTCCGATGGCGCCGCCGTCGGTGAGCGCGGCGGCGACCGTCCGGGCGGCGCGGACGCTGCCCAGGAAGACCGTCTCGAAGGACTCCCGCCACTGCTCGTCGGTCACCTGGGCGGCGGTGCCCCGGGGTGGCCCGCCCACCGAGACGAGCGCCCCGTCGAGGCGGCCGAACTGTTCCCGGGCGGCGGCGACCAGGCGCCCCGGCGTCTCCGGGGCGCTCAGGTCGGCGGTCAGCCCGATCGCCCGCTCCGGGCCGCCGAGCGCCTCGACCGCGCCGTCCTGGACTGCGCGCGCGACGGGGACGCCGTCGCATCCGCCGTGGTGGACAGCCTGGCGGTGGAGGTCGGCACACTCGCCTGCACCGCCCGCCG
>NZ_JAEVHJ010000206.1:0-11917 GCF_016802855.1 Micromonospora sp. ATA51
CCGCCTCCGCCACCACCGCCGCACAGCCGAGCAGGCCGGCCGTGCCCGTCACCGTCGCGCCGACCACGCCGTCGCTCGCCGCCGCGACCCTTATCCCGGCCAGCCGGACGCCCAGTCCGCGGGCCACCTCGCGGACGCCGAGCCCGGCCCCGCCCGCGGACCCCATCGTCGCCATGCGCCTGTCGATCCGACAGCAGGTGGAGACCGGCCAGTTGAACCCGGACGCGGCCAAGGACCTGCACGCCAAGGTGGACGCGATCGCCAAGGAGATCGCCGAGGACGACCCGGACCGGGCGGAGGAGCAGATCAGGAAGCTGCGCGACAAGCTGTCCGAGCTGCTGCGGGGCGGCAAGCTGACCGCAGGCGGGTACGACACGCTCAGCGCGAACGTCGACCGGATCGCCGCCGAGCTGCCGTAGCCGCGGGTCGGCCCGGGCAACCCGGTCGAACTGATCGCCCGTGGACGACTAGGGTGCGCCCGTGTCGTCGCCACGCCTCGAGAAGATCACCACGGACAACGTCCTGGCCGCCTGCGCGATCGCGGTCCGACCCGACCAGGAGGGGCTGGTCGCACCGGTCGCCCGGTCGCTCGCCGAGGCGTACGTGCAGCCCGACGTCGCCTGGCCCCGGCTGATCGTCGACGGGGACAGCCGGGTCGGCTTCCTGATGGCCTTCTTCGACATCCGGTGGCGCGACGACGACCCGACCGACGTCCGTTCCGGGCTGTGGCGGCTGAACATCGCCGCTGGCCAGCAGGGCCGGGGGTACGGCCGCTTCGCCGTGGATGCGCTGGCCGCGGAGGTCCGCCGCCGGGGCGGCAGCCGCCTGTTCACCACCTGGGTGCCGGGCGACCACGGTCCCGAGCGCTTCTACCGGCGGCTCGGCTTCCGGCTGACCGGCGAGACGAGCGGCGACCAGGTGGTCGGCGAGCTGGAGCTGTGACCCCGTCTCAGTGCCAGGTGGCGGCCGCCCGCCGCAGCCGGTCGTTGATCGCCCGGCCGACTCCGACGTCCGGGACCGGCTCGGCGACGATCTCGGTCACCCCGGCCGCGTCCAACCGGTGCAGGGCGTCGAAGAGCCGCGCGGCCGCCACGGTCAGGTCACCCTCCGGGGAGAGCACCTCCACCGCCGCCCAGCCGTCCGCCGGTCGCTCCCGGAAGGCGAGGAAACCGAGCCGGTTGCCGTCGCCCGGCGCCGGCTCCGCCGCCCCCAGCGTCAACGGGGTACGCGGGGCGTAGTGCGCCGCGAGGGTCCCCGGCGCGACCGGCTGGCCGGAACTGCCCGGGCGTACGATGACCGGCCCGGCCGCCTCCACCAGCGCCTCCACCGGCAGAGCGCCCAGCCGCAGCACCACCGGCTGCACGCCCCGGGCGTCCACGATGGTCGACTCGATGCCGCACCGGGTCGGCCCGCCGTCGAGCACCACGTCCACCGCGTCACCCAGTCCGGCCACCACGTGCTCGGCCCGGGTGGGGCTGAGCTGCCCGAACCGGTTCGCGCTCGGCGCGGCCACCGGCACACCGGCGGCGGCGATCAGCGCCCGGGCCGACGGCTCGTCGGGCACCCGGACCGCCATGGTGTCCAGCCCCGAGGTGACGATCGACGGGATCGCCGCCGGCCGGTCCACGATCAGGGTGAGCGGACCGGGCCAGAAACGCTCGGCCAGCGTGGCGACCCCCGCCGGCACCGCGCCGACCAGTGCCGGCAGGTCGGCCGCGTCGGCCAGGTGGGTGATCAGCGGGTCGAAGCTGGGCCGCGCCTTCGCCTCGAAGATCCGCGCCGCCGCCCGACCGTCCAGGGCGTTCGCGCCCAGCCCGTAGACCGTCTCGGTGGGGAAGGCGACCAGCCCTCCGGCACGGAGGACGGCGGCGGCTTCGGCGATGCCGCTGTCGGCCGGCAGGACGCGCGGGGATCCGGTGGTCACGGACCGACGCTAGCCTGCCGCTCACCCGGCCGTACGACGGGTCGGCAGAGACGCGATCGTCGATCTATCCTTCGCCCCATGCGCAAGCCGCTCCGCATCGCCGGTGCTGACGGGGCTCGGGCGCACCGGTACCGGGCGGGCCGCGAGCCGCGCCGGCACCCCTTCGCCCCGCGATCCGGCTGACGATGCGCCGCTTCTGGTACGCGTCGGCGGGAGTGCTCGCGTTGGTCGGCTGCCTCGGCCTGGCGGCCACCGTGCCCACGGTGCGGCGGGCGATCTCGCCGCGGGCCGCACCGGCGCCGCTCCCGCTGCATGTCACCGGCCCCCGGTACGACCAGTTCATCGTCGACCTCGACCGGTCCGGCCGGTACGCCGTCTGGGCCACCCGGCCCACCACGGCACCGGACCGCGACCGTTGCCGGACGACCGGTCCCGACGGGCGGGCGGTGCCGTCGACCGAGCCGGGTCGGGTCGTGGAGTGGACCGAGGTCGCGACCGACGACACCCGGTGGACCTGGCTGGCCAGCGTCGACGCGCCGGCCCCCGGCAGGTACGCGTTCTCCTGCCGGCTCGACCCCGACTCTCCCGGCCAGCAGTACGCGGTGACCAGGGCGCCGGACGCCCGGCTCGGCGCCCGTCTCTGGCTGGAGCGGTACCTGGGCCTGCTGGTGGCCGCCCTGCCGGTCGGCCTGGTGATCCTGCTGATGACGGTGACCTGGCGGCGCAGCAACGAATGATCCGGTGAGGAACCTGGTTGCCGGTCCCGGGGCGGTGGGCCGAGGATGGCCGCGATGAGTGCGGTGAAGATGCACGCCGACGAGGTCGAGACCGACGCCGACCTGGTACGCCGACTGCTCGCCGGGCAGTTCCCGCACTGGGCCGACCTGCCGATCCGGCTGGTCGCCTCGTACGGGACCGACCACGACATCTACCGACTCGGTGCGCGGCTGTCCGTCCGGCTGCCCCGGATCGGCTGGGCCACCGCGCAGGCGGCGAAGGAAGCCGAGTAGCTGCCCCGGCTCGCGCCGTCGTCGAGCTCGTCCGGGTCCGGCGGTGGATCGTCGCGGGCCTGGCGCAGAACTGGCCCCGAAGGGTGTTCCGCGCCAGGCTGTTCGTTCGGCAGACGCCCCAGCGAACGGATCTCGGCTTGGAATTCGTGCCACCGAAGACGCACCGATCGACCCGTCCGCTGCCGCTGTCGGCTCTGGCCGTCCGGGCGTTGGAGGCACAGCGCGTGCGGCAAGGCCAAGGTACGGCTCGCCGCCGGAAAGGTCTGGTCGGATCTGGGCTTGATCTTCGCCAGCACCATCGGCACCGCAATGGAACCGCGGAACGTCAACCGGGGCTTCGAGCAGCTCCGCGCGGCGGCTGGGCTGGACTGGCTGCACCTGCACGACCTACGGCACGCCTTCGCCACGTGAACCTGAGCCTGGGGATTGCCGGCGAGGCGGTCGCTGACCGCTCGGTACCGGGGTGGGGCTCCTCCGCCGGACGGTCTGGGGTTCCAAACGGTCCGGCTTGTTGCTGTGCGTCGACCCGCTGCTGCTGCTCGGAGCCGGCGATCCCTCCGCTATGCGCCGCGCGGCCTGACCTCAACCCCCGCGCCGGCCTGAATGATCTTCCAGAACTCCTTCGGGAGCTGCGAAACCAGGTCCTCCAACTCGTCCTTGCTAACGGCCTCACCGATGGTGCTGAGCACGGCCCGCATACCTGCGTCGGCCATCGCCACATCGACCCCGGCGCGCCTCGCCACCCGCTCGACAAACTGGTCCAGCTCGAACGGCTCGGCGTTCTGCGACCCGATAGCGGTGGTGGTCTTGTGCAGATGCTGCCGTAGCTCTCTCGGAAGCTGCCCGGCGATGTTGCTCGCCTGACCGGCGGTGACCCGGTCGGTCAACGTTTCCAATGTCGCGCGGCTGACTGCTTCGGCCTTCTCCGACGGCACCCCGGCACGCCTTGCCACGGCCTCTACGAATTCGGCATAGTTCACCTCGAAGCCTCCTCTCCAACGAGGCCACCGTCTACCCGCGCCCCTCACGGTGAAACGGCCTCCTCAACCCGAGGGGCGAGCCCTCGACGAGATGACACTTCGGGCATACGGGACGTGCGGCCAGACGGAGCTCGGCGCAGAACTTGGCGCCCTCGGCCTGCTACTGGCCGATGTTGACCGCTGCATCGGGCACGGATCGGGCACGGCTTGGGAAGCCCGTGACAGGGCGGATGGTGTGGTGGAGCCCAGGGGACTTGAACCCCTAACCCCTGCCTTGCAAAGGCAGTGCTCTGCCAGTTGAGCTAGGGCCCCGAGGGCGGGCGGAGCCGCCTGGTGCTGGCAGTCGGAGAGCGGAGGCTCAGCGCAGGTCGGGCGCGGTGGTCGCCTCGTGCCACAGGGCACGCTCGTCGTTCGAGGCCTTGACCTTCTTGGCCACGACGGCGGCCACGCCGACGATGCCGACCAGGATCAGAAGCTTCTTGAACATGGGGCGACCCCTCGCGCTCGACAACCGTCGGACGGTGCGGTGGGGCTAGCTGGAATCGAACCAGCGACCTCAGAGTTATCAGCTCTGCGCTCTAACCGACTGAGCTATAGCCCCGCGTAGCGACGAGCAAGGTTAACCCATCGCCGCGGCCGGCCCCAAATCGGGGTGCCCGTGGCGGGGCTCTCACTCGTACCAGCTCGAACCTACCCGGATGCGCGACGCCGGGGCGACCGCTTTACGCGGCGCGCCCCGGCGTCCCGGCTGGTTCAGTCCCGCTCGGCGAGCGTCAGCTCGATCCCGCCGACCAGGTCGGCGCAGACGTTGTAGACGAACGCGCCGAGCGTGGCGAGCGCGGTGAAGAGCACGACGTTGACCAGGCCGATCAGCGCGGAACTCATGATCACGCCCTTGGCGGTGATCCGGAAGCCGTTGGTGCTCTGCCCGCCGCCGGCGCTGACCAGGTCGGTCAGGCTGTCGTTGACGCTCTTGAACACGCCCATGGCGTCCAGCGCCAGGTAGAGCACCGAGGTGGCGACGACCACCACGATGAAGAGCACCACCGAGACGGCGAACGCGAACTTCATCACGGACCACGGGTCGATCCGCTTGAGGTTCAGCCGGGCCCGGCGCGGTCCGCGGGACGCGGCCGAGCTGACCGACGTACGCGCTGCGCGTACCGCCTCACCCACGCGGGCGGCGCCGACGGCCGCGGCGCCGCTGATGCCCGGCGGCAGGCCGCCGCCGTTGGCCGGGCGGTTCGGCGGGCCCGGGCGGGCGCGTCCGGCGACGGCTTGGTGGCGGTGCCGACACCGGATCCGACCCGCGGCTGGGTGCCGGTGGCACCGGTCGACGGCCGGGCGGCGCCCGCCGCGATCGGCTGTGTCGCGGCGGGCTTCGGCGCGGCGGGCTTCGGCGCGGGAGCCGGCCGGGCGGCCAGACCGTCGGCAGAGGTCGGCGCGTCGACCTTGGCCTTCTCGGTCTTGTCGCTCGCCGCCGAGTCCTCGGAGGGCTTCTCCGGCGGTGGCGTCATGCCGGGGGCCCGGGTGAACTTCGGGGCAGGCTCGTCGGCGGGGACGGTGGCCCGGCCCACGGCCGCGCGGCCGGTCGCTGGTGTGCCGCCCTTTGCGGCCTCCTCGTCGACCGGGTTGGCCGAGGTCCCCGTGTTCCCCGACTTCGCCTGTGTCTCCGTCATTCAACTAGTCCTGTTCGTCAGGCTCGTCGGCATTGCGAGCAATCGCCACGATAGTCACGCCGTCCGGGAGGTCCATCAGCTTGACCCCCATTGTGTTCCGGTCACGCGTACGGCGTACAGGCTTCACCGGAGTCCGGATGACACCACCGTTGCTGGTGATCGCGAAGAGCTCGTCGTCCGGGTCGATCACCACCGCACCGACCAGACCACCGCGTCGCTCGGTGATCTTCGCAGTCAGCACACCTTTACCTCCCCGGCCCTGGACCGGGTATTCCTCGATCGGGGTGCGTTTCGCGTATCCCCCGTTCGTCGCGACCAGCACGTCCAGGCCCTCGCGGACGACCTCCATGGCCAGCAGGACATCGTCCTCGCTGAACCGCATGCCGATCACGCCCGAGGTGGCCCGGCCCATCGGCCGCAGCGCCTCGTCGCTGGCGTTGAACCGGATCGCCTGCGCGTTCTTGGAGACCAGCAGCAGGTCCTCCTCCGGGGCGACCAGCGCCGCCCCGACCAGCTCGTCCTCGTCGCGAAGGTTGATCGCGATGATTCCGCCGGACCGGGGGGAGTCGAACTCCTCGAGCCGCGTCTTCTTCACCAGGCCGTTCTTCGTGGCGAGTACCAGGTAGGGCGCCACCTGGTAGTTCGGGATTTCGATGATCTGGGCGATCTGCTCGTCGGCTTGGAACGCGAGCAGGTTGGCCACGTGCTGGCCCTTGGCCACCCTACTGGCTTCGGGAAGCTCGTACGCCTTGGCCCGGTAGACCCGACCCTTGTTCGTGAAGAACAGGATCCAGTCGTGGGTGGAGCATACGAAGAAATGGCTGACGATGTCGTCCTGCCGCAGCGTCGCGCCGCTGACACCCTTGCCGCCGCGCCGCTGCGAGCGGTAGAGGTCGGCCTTGGTGCGCTTGGCGTACCCGGTGCGGGTGATCGTGACGACCACGTCCTCGCGGGCGATCAGGTCCTCCATCGAGACCTCGCCGTCGAACGGCACGATCTTCGTGCGCCGCTCGTCGCCCCACTTCGCGACGATCTCGCCCAGCTCCTCGGAGACGATCCTCCGCTGCCGCTCCGGCTTGGCGAGGATGTCCTTGAGGTCGGCGATCTCCAGCTCGAGCTTGGCCAGGTCGTCGAGGATCCGCTGCCGCTCCAGGGCGGCCAGGCGGCGCAGCTGCATGTCCAGGATCGCGGTCGCCTGGATCTCGTCGATCTCCAGCAGCCGGATCAGGCCCTGCCGGGCGTCCTCGACCGTGGGCGAACGCCGGATCAGGGCGATCACCTCGTCCAGGGCGTCGAGGGCCTTCGACAGACCGCGCAGGATGTGCGCCCGCTCCTCCGCCTTGCGCAGCCGGAACGCCGTCCGCCGGCGGATGACGTCGATCTGGTGCTCGACGTAGTAGCGGAGGAACTGGGCCAGGTTGAGCGTGCGCGGCACCCCGTCGACCAGGGCCAGCATGTTGGCGCCGAAGGTCTCCTGGAGCTGGGTGTGCTTGTAGAGGTTGTTCAGCACCACCTTGGCGACCGCGTCGCGCTTGAGCACGAGCACGATCCGCATGCCGGTACGCCCGGAGGACTCGTCCCGGATGTCGGCGATACCGGCGAGCTTGCCCTCCTTGATCAGCTCGGCGATCCGCTCGGCCAGGTTGTCCGGGTTGACCTGGTACGGCAGCTCGCTGACCACCAGGCAGGGGCGGCCCCGCTTGTCCTCCTCGACCTCCACCACGGCGCGCATCCGGATCGAGCCCCGCCCGGTCCGGTACGCGTCCTGGATCGCGGCCTGACCGACGATCAGGCCGTGGGTCGGAAAGTCCGGGCCCTTGACGATCTCCAGCAGCGCCTCGAGGGTGGTCGCCTCGTCCGCCTCCGGGTTGTCCAGACACCACTGCACGGCGGCGCCGATCTCGCGCAGGTTGTGCGGCGGGATCTTGGTGGCCATGCCGACCGCGATGCCCTCGGAGCCGTTCACCAGCAGGTTGGGGATCCGCGACGGCAGGATGGTGGGCTCCTTGGCCCGGCCGTCGTAGTTGTCCTGCAGGTCGACGGTGTCCTCGTCGATGTCCCGCAGCATCTCCATGGCCAGCGGGTCGAGCTTGCACTCGGTGTACCGCATGGCGGCGGCCGGGTCGTTGCCCGGCGAGCCGAAGTTGCCGTTGCCGTCGACCAGCGGGTAGCGCAGCGACCAGGGCTGGGCCATCCGGACCAGCGCGTCGTAGATCGCCGAGTCGCCGTGCGGGTGGAACTGACCCATCACGTCACCGACGACGCGAGAGCACTTCACGTAGCCGCGGTCCGGCCGGTAGCCGGAGTCGAACATGGCGTAGAGGATCTTGCGGTGGACCGGCTTGAGCCCGTCCCGGACGTCCGGCAGGGCCCGCCCGACGATGACGCTCATCGCGTAGTCGAGGTACGAACGCTGCATCTCGACCTCGAGGCCGACCGGCTCGATCCGGTCGTGCGCCACGACGGCGGCGGCTGTCTCCGGGATCTCCGGCTCGCTCGGGGTGGACTCGGGAGTATCGGTCACTGTTAACCCTTATCAGACTCAGAGTCGTTTTCGTGCTGTGGATAACGGCTGTGGAAACCGGCCAAGTTGTGGATAACCCTGTGGACCGCCGGGCCGGCCGGTGGATCTCCGGCCGGCCCGGCGAGGTCCTCAGATGTCGAGGAACCGCACGTCCTTGGCGTTGCGCTGGATGAACGAACGGCGCGCCTCGACGTCCTCACCCATCAGCACGCTGAACAGCTCGTCGGCGGTTGCGGCGTCGTCGAGCGTCACCTGACGAAGCGTACGGGTGGCCGGGTTCATCGTGGTCTCCCACAGCTCCGGATAGTTCATCTCGCCGAGGCCCTTGAACCGCTGGATGTCGTCCGGCCTGGCGTTGGGCTTCTTCTGCTGGCGCAGCGCGATCAGCCCGTCCCGCTCCCGGTCCGAGTACGCGTACTGGGCGTCGTCGCCCTTCTTGTTCCACTTGATCTTGTAGAGCGGCGGGGCGGCCAGGTAGACGTGGCCCAGCTCGACCAGCGGCCGCATGAAGCGGAACAGCAGGGTGAGCAGCAGCGTCTGGATGTGCTGGCCGTCGACGTCCGCGTCGGCCATCAGCACGATCTTGTGGTACCGCAGCTTCTCGATGTCGAAGTCGTCGTGGATGCCGGTGCCCAGCGCGGTGATCAGCGCCTGGACCTCGTTGTTCTTCAGCACCCGGTCGATCCGGGCCTTCTCCACGTTGAGGATCTTGCCGCGGATCGGCAGGATCGCCTGGGTCCGCGGGTCCCGACCCTGCTTGGCCGAGCCGCCGGCCGAGTCGCCCTCGACGATGAAGACCTCGGACTCGCGCGGGTCGGTGGACTGGCAGTCGGCCAGCTTGCCCGGCATCGAGCCGGACTCCAGCAGGGACTTGCGCCGGGCCAGCTTGCGCGCCTGCTGCGCGGCGATCCGGGCCCGGGCCGCCTGGGACGCCTTGGTGATGATCATCTTTGCCTCGGCCGGGTTCCGGTCGAACCAGTCCACCAGCCTGTCGTTGCAGACCCGCTGCACGAAGCTCTTCACCGGGGTGTTGCCGAGCTTGGTCTTGGTCTGGCCCTCGAACTGCGGGTTGGTCAGCTTCACCGAGATGATCGCGGCCAGGCCCTCGCGGATGTCCTCGCCGGAGAGCTTCTCGTCGCCCTTGAGCAGCTTCTTGTCAGTGCCGTACCGGTTGACGACGCTGGTCAGCGCGGACCGGAAGCCCTCCTCGTGGGTGCCGCCCTCGTGCGTGTTGATCGTGTTGGCGAAGGTGTAGACCGACTCGCCGTACGACTCGTTCCACTGCATGGCGATCTCGACCGACATGCCCTCCTCCTCGGAGCCGAACTCGACCACCGTCTTGTGGATCGGGTTCTTCGAGGCGTTGAGGTGCCGGACGAAGTCGGCGATGCCGCCCTGGTAGCAGAAGGTGACCTCGCGCTGCCGGCCGTCCTCCTCCTCCGGCACCCGCTCGTCGACCAGGTGGATGGTGAGGCCGCGGTTGAGGAAGGCGTACTCCTGGATGCGCCGGTAGATGGTCTGGAAATCGAAGTCGACGGTCTCGAAGACGTCCGGGTCCGGCCAGAACGCCACCGTGGAGCCGGTGCGGTCGGTGGTCTCGCCCTTCTCGAGCGGCGACGGCTTGGAGTTGGTGTACTGCTGCCGCCACACGAAACCGGACTTGTGGATCTCCACCGCCATCCTGGTGGAGAGGGCGTTCACCACAGAGACGCCGACGCCGTGCAGACCGCCGGAGACCGCGTACGCCTTGCCGTCGAACTTGCCGCCCGCGTGCAGCACGGTCAGCGCGACCTCGACACCCGGCTTCTTCAGCTTGGGGTGCAGGTCGACCGGGAAACCCCGGCCGTTGTCGGTGACCTCGACCCCGCCGTCTTTCAGCAGCACCACGTCGATGGTGTCGCAGTGACCGGCCAGCGCCTCGTCCACCGCGTTGTCGACGACCTCCCACACGAGGTGGTGCAGGCCGCGTTCGCCGGTCGACCCGATGTACATACCGGGCCGCTTCCGGACGGCCTCCAGCCCCTCGAGAACGGTGATCGACTCGGCGCCGTACTCCTGCTTGTCCTGCGCTGCCACCCTCGGCCACTTTCTCGCGCCGGCCGCGCCAGGGCGCGGAGGCGCGGGTTCGGCGGACAGGACGCGACGTCGGCGCGCACGGACCGGCCCCGGATTCTCCAGGTCACGGATCGCGTACGCCGGTCGCCGCGGTTGCCCGCGGATCGCGATCGGCTCAACCCGATCCGGGACAATGGTCAAGGGCCCTCGGGGCCCGTGTCCGGTCGCTCCGGGTCGGGTCTTCGTCTCTCCGTCAATCTTACTGTGCGCACACGACTAAACCGCCACTCGGCACCCCTGCGGGGCGGCTGAGACCTCCGTAGCGGCCCGAACCGTGCTGTCCGCGACTCCCCCTACACGCAAGGCCCTGATCGAGGGCGCGACCGGCCACCGGATCGGTACCGGGGCGTAACCGCCCAGGGGTCGCGGCCGGACCGGCGGTGCCGTACCTTTGCGGCGCCCGCCGCTGCGGTCTTGATCTTTCCCGGCCGGAACCGGGACGATCGACCCGATCGGTCCGACAACGTGTTGTAAGAGGTGACGCCAGATGGGGCTGGACAATGTCGCGGTGCACTGGCCGCGGACCGGCCGCTTCTACGACCCGGTCGCGCCGGCCGAGTTCGTCGACTTCGGCGAGATCGTGGACATGTCCGGGATCTCCGCCCCGACCGCGGCGCTCGCCGAGCTGATCGCCAAGACCGGCACGGTACGGGCGACCGCGTACACCGAGCTGGTCGACCTGATCCTCGGACTGGAAAATGTGCTCTACGCCACTGAGAACGCCGCCGAGGACGAGGATCCCGTGATCGACCCCGACGGGTGCTCGTGGATCGCCGGCGGGCTGGAGAGGTTCGTCGCCCAGCACCGGCCGTTCGGCGAGGCGGTGACCTTCGAGTCGGTCAGCGAGGTGCTCCGCTCGCTGATGGCCGACGGTCGCCTCGCCGAGCAGCAGCTGCGCTGGCTCGACACCCGCCTGGACGGGTTGCGCGACGAGAACGGCGATCCGCCGCAGTGGAACTTCACCTGCGCCGAGCTGAGCGTGCTCGCCGCCTTCTACCGCCGCTGCGCCGACCGCGGCTTCGCGGTCTACGCCGACGCCTGACCGCGCGATCGCGGCGGCCGGGACTTGCCGCATGTCGCGGTGTCCCGTTGCCGGGAAGCCGCGACATGCCGCGGGCGAGTGGATCAGCCGTAGGTGTCGCGGGGGCCGCGGCCGCGGACCCGGCGGGGCCCCCGGGACCAGGACGGCGCGGCCGGGCCGTGGATGTGCAGCTTGCGCACCACGTTGTGGCCGACCTCGCTGGCGATCTGCTTGATCAGGGAGCCGGCGAGCAGCCGCAGCTGGGTCGCCCACGCGGTGGAGCGGGCCTCCACGGTCAGCTCGCCGTTCTCCAGCTTCACCGGGCGGCTGTGCTGGGCCACCTCCGGCCCGACCACCCGCTCCCAGGCGCCGAAGACCGTCGCCTCGGCCGCCGGCTGCTGCCAGCCGCGCGCCTTCACCAGCCGGTTCAGCACCGCGCCGAGTGGTTGCGGGTCGCGCGGGTCCGGCCCGGGACCGGAGTAGCCGCGCAACCGGCGCTCGGTACCACCACCGCCGTCGCCGCCCACCGCGCTCCGGCGCGGCCTCGCCGCCGCCTGCCGGCGGGCCTTCGCCGCGTCCAGCACCGCCCGGGCCAGCTCCGGCCCCGACGCCCCACCGTCGCCGGCGGTCGCGCCCGTCGAGGCAGGCTCACCGGCTGACGGGG
>NZ_JAEVHJ010000207.1:0-11887 GCF_016802855.1 Micromonospora sp. ATA51
CGGGGGCGGGGTTAGGCGGGGACGCGGGCTATGGCGAAGACGGACTGGCCGAACGGGGGGCGGATGCGCTGCTCGGCGGCCTTGGTCGCCGGGAGGACCAGGGTGTCGTAGACCTTGACCATGGGGCCCTCCTTCGGCATCAGCCGGAAGACCTTGGTGGCCATGAAGTAGCCGATCAGGCCGAGCGCGTTCGCGTAGTGGATCTTCTCCACCGTCAGGCCCGCCTCGGTCATGGCCGCGGTCAGGGTCTTCTTCGTGTAGCGCCGGACGTGGCCGGTGGCGATGTCCGCCGGGCTCATCGCGAACTGGAACGCCGGCACGATGATCACCACGGCGCCGCCGGGCCGGACCAGGTCGCGCATGCTGCGCAGCGCGCCCACGTGGTCCTCGATGTGCTCCAGCACGTTGTACGACACGGCGGCGCTGTAGTCGCCGCGCTCCGAGTGCGGCAGCAGCATCTGCCGGACCTCGATGCTCGGGCGCTCGGCGAGCCGCTCCTTGAGCTGGACGAGCCGGTCCGGGTCCGCCTCGGTGGCGGTGATCCGGGGCAGGTGCTCGGACCACTCCAGGGCGTAGTCGCCCAGCCCGCTGCCGATCTCGATGGGGTTGTCACCGAGGTAGGGCACCGCCAGTTCGACGAACCACCTGCGGTGGTTGACCGCCGTCGCCAGTCCTTCGAGCACCTCCGACTGGACGCGCTGATCCCCAGTGATCTCTGCCATGCGTCGATTCCTCACGATATGACTGACCCGCGCCTGGACCGACAGAGTCAACCATCCGCAAGGACGGTGTGCGAATCGGGGCACCGGGGGTGGCCGAAATGTGGTCGGGGGTGGGCACGTGATCGGCGGTCGGCGAACCCGGCACATAGTACGCCAGTACCCCGAAACATGTCACGGCCCTGCCATACCCTGACTACGCTCCGAATTGTTATGACTACTCCTGAATCGGACGGCGGCACCGTTGCGGGTGAGCCCGGCCGGGGCGTACGGGACGGGCGGGGCCGGTGGATCGACGCTGCCGCCGTGCTCAGCTTCGCGCTGCTCGCCTTCTGGGTGACCGCCCGGTTCTGGCTGAATCCCGGCGACGGGGTGCGGGACAACCGCTCCGATCAGGCGCAGTTCGAGTGGATGATGGCGCACGGTGCGCGGGTGGTGACCGGTTTCGCCTATCCGTTCGTCTCGGACCGGATGAATTTCCCGGACGGCGTCAATCTGATGGCTAATACGTCCGTATTATCCATTTCACTCCCAATGACGCCCGTCACCGTTCTCCTCGGCCCGCGTGCGGCTTTCCTGGTCTTTCTGACCGCGGGAATGATCGCCACCGCTGTGGCCTGGTACTTCGTCCTGTCCCGGGTGCTGATCGGGGCCCGGGGACCGGCCTGGCTCGGGGCCGGCTTCTGCGCCTTCGCGCCGGCGATGGTGTCGCACGCCAACGCCCACCCCAACATCGTCTCCCAGTTCGTGGTGCCGTTGATCGTCTGGCGGACCCTGCGGCTGGCCGAACCCGGGCGCTGGCTGCGCAACGGCGTGCTGCTCGGACTGGTGATCGTCTGGCAGGCCTTCCTCAACCTGGAGATCCTGCTGATGGCCGCGATCGGCCTCGCCGTCGTCGTCGGCGCGCTCGCGCTCGGCCGTCCGGAGCTGCGGCGGGGCATCCGGCCGTTCGCCGCCGGGCTCGGCGTGGCCGCCGCCGTCGCCGGGGCGCTGCTCGCGTACCCGCTGTACGTGCAGTTCTTCGGGCCGGGGGCGTACCAGGGACTGTCCCGGCTGATCCGCGGCTACCGCACCGATCTCGCCTCGTTCGTGGCCTGGTCGGGCGAGTCGGTCGCGGGCGACCCCCGCGGCAGCGCCCGGCTGGCCAAGAACGCCACCGAGGAGAACGCCTTCTTCGGCTGGCCGCTGGCCGTACTGGTGATCGCGCTGGTCTGGTGGCTGCGACGCAACGCCGTCGTGCTCGGCCTGGCCGCGCTCGGCCTGTTCTTCGCCCTGTTCTCGCTCGGCCGGGAGATCCAGTTCGACGGGCAGGACACCGGCGTGCCCGGCCCGTGGGCGCCGCTGGAGGACCTGCCGATCCTGCACTCGGTGGTGCCGACCCGCTGGTCGCTCGCGCTGACCCCGATCGTCGGGGTGCTGCTCGCGCTCGGCGCGGACCAGATGCGGCGGCTGGCCCGACGGAACCCCGGGGCCCGCCCGCAGATCCGGTTCGTCACGGTCACCGTGCTGGCGATGGCCCTGCTGCCGATCCTGCCGACCCCGCTCCCCTCGGTACGCCTCGACCCCACGCCGGAGTTCGTCCGCTCAGGGGCCTGGCGCCCGTACGTGGCCGGCGGGCACAGCATCGTCACCCTGCCGCTGCCGGACACCAACTACGCCGACCCGCTGCGCTGGTCCGCCGAGACCCGGCTGGAGATGCCGCTCGCCCGGGGCTACTTCCTCGCGCCCGACACCCGGCCCGGGGCCGGCCGGGTCGCCCTCTTCACCGCCCCGCCCCGCCCCACCAGCACCTTCTTCACCGAGATCCGGAGCACCGACGCGGTGCCGCCGATCACGCCGCAGGACCGGGTGGCCGCCGTGGACGACCTGCGGTACTGGCGGGCCGGGGCCGTCGTCCTCGATCCACGACAGAAGCAGGCCGGTTCGCTGCACCGGGGGATGACCGAGCTGACCGGGATCGAGCCGGTGCTCACCGGCGGGGTGTGGCTCTGGGACGTCCGCCCGCTGGTCGACTGAGCGCCGGCCCGGAAGCGGGCGCGAATCAGGAGGGGTAGCCAGCGGTTCACCCATCTGTGAGCAGACGTACGAATCTGTGAGTATTAGTATCGGTCTTATGAAGCTTGCCGAGTGGGCGCGTCGCAACGGGGTGCACCCGCAGACCGCGTACCGATGGTTCCGGGAGGGGACCATGCCGGTGCCCGCTCGGCGTCTTCCGTCTGGCACGATCATGGTGGATGTAGCCGGTGATGACACCCGGGGCCAGGTGGTCGTCTACGCCGGGGTGTCGTCGGCCGATCAGCGGGTCGACCTGGATCGGCAGGTGGCCCGTGTGACGGCGTGGGCGACCGGGCGGAACATGGTCGTGTCCCGTGTGGTGACCGAGGTCGGGTCCGCGCTGAACGGCCGACGCGAGAGGTTCCTCGGGCTGCTGCGCGACCCGAACGTGACCACGATCGTGGTCGAGCACCGGGACCGGTTCGCCCGGTTCGGTGCCGAGTACGTCGAGGCGGCGCTAGCCGCGCAGGGACGTCGGCTGCTGGTGGTCGACCCGGCTGAGGTGGACGACGACCTGGTGCGGGACGTGACGGAGATCCTGACCAGCCTGTGTGCCCGGCTGTACGGCCGACGCGCCGCAGCGCACCGGGCCAGCCGCGCCGTGGCCGCCGCCACCGCCGGGGGCCTCCCGTGAAACGGTACGAGCCGCCCGCGGGCTGGACCGTTCAGGCGTACAGGTTCGCCCTCGACCCCAGCGACGCGCAGGTGGCCGGCCTGCGCCGTAACACCGGCGCGGCACGGTTCGCCTACAACCACATGCTGCGGCGGGTCAGCGCGGTCAAGGCGCAACGCGCCGCCGAGGCCAGCTACGGGGTGGCCGAGGCGGACCTGACCCCGTGGCAGGGCTGGTCGCTACCGGACCTACGCCGCACCTGGAACGACATCAAGACGTGGGTGGCGCCGTGGTGGGCGGAATGCTCCAAAGAGGCGTTCAACACCGGCCTGGCCAACCTGTCGGCGGCGCTGGGCAACTGGCACGCCTCACGTACCGGTGCCCGCAAGGGCCGCCGGATGGGCTGGCCCCGGACCAAGAGGAAGCACGGCCGCAGGTCGGCCCGGTTCACCACCGGCGCGATCCGGGTCGACCCCGGCTACCGGCACGTGGTGTTGCCACGGCTGGGCCGCATTCGCACCCACGAGTCCACCCGTAAGCTGGCCCGGCGGGTGAAGGCCGGCACCGCGACGATCCTGTCCGCAACCGTCACCGAGACCGCCGGCAGGTGGTTCTGCGCGTTGCAGGTCGCGGTCAAACGCGCCGTGGGCCGTCCGGCGCACACGCCGAAAGCCGGTCGGACCGTCGGCGTGGACACCGGCATCAAGCACCTGGCGGTGCTGTCCACCGGCGAGCTGGTGCCCAACCCGGCACCGTTGAAGGCGGCGTTGACCAAACTCGGCAAGGCCCAACGCCGGGCCGCCCGCCGAATCGGCCCGTACGACCCGGCCACCGGGCGTAAGCGGACCGCGTCCAATCGGTGGCAGCGGGCGCAGGAGACCGTGGCCCGGCTGCACGCCACCGTCGCCGCTGTCCGCGCCGACTCGTGGCACCACCTCACCACCCGGCTGGCGCAACAGTTCACCACGGTCGTGGTCGAGGACCTGCACGTGGCCGGGATGGTCCGCAACCGTAAACTGGCCAGGGCTCTGATCGACGCCGCCCCGGCGACCCTGCGCCGGCACCTCGGCTACAAGACCGGTTGGTACGGCAGCGTGTTGCACGTCGCCGACCGGTGGTACCCCAGCTCCAAGACCTGTTCAGGCTGTCAGACGGTGAAACCCAAGCTGTCGCTGGCCGAACGCACCTTCAACTGCACCACCTGCGGACTGTCCCTGGACCGCGACGTCAACGCCGCACGTAATCTTGCCGGCCTGGTTCGGCACGTCGACCTGGAGTTGCTGGGCGACGCAAAAACAGGACGTGGAGCCTACGTAAGACCCGTAAGACCTGCACCCGCAGGCAGGGCGGCGGGCCGTGAAGCGTCAAGACCGGTTCATCCGGTCAACGCCGCCCGGCAACGGACGGCTGCCAATCATGAGTCACGTTTACTCACTTAGGTAACGGTCGGACGCAGCAGCCCTGGCAGATCTTCGGCCGGGGCAGCGTGAAGGCCAGGCAGCAGGTCCGTCGCTGGACGGTCGGCTCGCTGGCCGGGCCGGGCACCAGCTCCACCAGGTCGGCCAGGTCGAGCGCGTCTAGCAGGGTCTCGATGCTCCGGGTCGACGACCCGGGCAGCGCGTCGGCGGCCCGCAGGATGCCGTGCGCGATGCCGGAGGCGACCGAGCCGAGCAGCGTACGGGTCCCGATCCGGACCTCGGCCTGGATGGCCGCGATCATCGGGGCGAGGTGCGCGTCGAGCAGCGACGAGCGCAGCGCGTCGAGCAGTTCGGCTTCGCCGGCGACGACCCGGACGTCCGGCGCGCCGGTCAGCGCCAGCGGGTCGCCCGGCAGCACCGCGACCGCGGTCGTGCGGCGTAGGCCCAGGGTGAGCAGCGGGCGGTGGTCCTCGAAGTGGATCAGGACGTCGGCCGGGTCGAGCAGCGGCACCCGCCGGGCCGAGGCCCAGCCGAGCACCGCCGGCAGCGCCAGCCAGTAGCTGTACGACTTCCAGGCCAGCGCGGCGCAGGCGTGCGGGGTGCCGCCCCAGCGCGCCGTCGCGGCGCGCAGGAACTCGGGCAGCAGCGTCCCGTCGACCAGCCGGGTCGCCGGGGCCCAGCGCGCCTCGTCGGAGGTGACCAGCAGGCCGGGCGCGAGCCCGGGCAGCTCGTCCGTACCGAACATGGCGCGCAGGGTCGCGGTCACCGGGGCGAGTGGCGCGGCGATCTCCCGCTTCGGCATCACCGCTGTCACCTGATCGTCCCCTGTCTGGTCGCCCCGCCGGTCGGTATCAGCAGGCCCATCTGAGCTAAGGCTAGCCTAACCACAGGCTCCGGGTCGGGGGAAGCGGCACCGAGGGGCTGATGGAGAGGTCCCGGTCACTCCGCCGACCGGTCGCCGCGTGCCGGCGTACTACCCGGCAGGCGGGGGCGGAAACGCCGCCCGACCGGGCGAGAGGCGGCGCGAGCATCGACGTACGTGGCTGAATTGTCAAGGCGAGTGTCGAATACGAGCCAGTTTCTGTGCACGTTCGGCCACCCAACGTGAAACTGGTACTCCCGGCCACGAGGAAGCCGAATGACGACCTCACCCATCGAACGGGCCGCCGACTCGTTCGCCGCCGAACTCGCCCGGCACCGCACCGGCCGGGGGCTGTCCAAGAAGCAGCTCGCCACCCTGATGGGCTTCGACCCGTCCTACGTCAGCCACGTCGAGGGCCGCCGGCACCGCCCGACCGAGGACTTCGCCCGCCGGGCCGAGGCCGTTCTGGAGGCCAGCGGCGCGATCTGGCAGCGCTTCCGGGAGTACGACGAGCTGCGGCACGCCCGTAACGGCGGGGCGCACCGCGAGCCGGCCGTCCCCGGCCAGTGGCTGCCCCCCGGCACCGGCCTGGTGGTCGAGCGGGAGCTGGCCACGCTGACCCACACCGAGGACGGCTACCACTGCGTGATCCGACGGGAGCTCTACAACGCCGGGACCGAGCCGGTCAGCCGCTACCTGGTCCGGATCGCCGTCGACCGCTACCCCAACGACCCGGGCCGCTCCAACCGGCACCACCGGGAGCACCCGCTCACCTTCGCCGAACTGCAACTGCGGGCGTACCGGGACGACGGCGGCGAGCGCGAGCCGATGCACTGGCGGGCCAAGCACGACCGGGACGCGTTCAAGGAGATCTGGCTGCTCTTCGAGAACGCCGAGGGGCGCTTCCCGCTCTACCCCGGCGACCGGGTCACCATCGAGTACGCGTACCGGGTGGGGCGGGACAAGTGGGGGCCCTGGTTCCAGCGGGCGGTCCGCCTGCCCACCCGCCACCTGGCCGTCCGGCTGGACCTCCCGGTGGAGCTGGACCCGCAGGTCTGGGGGGTGGAGACCTCCCTCTCCTCGGAGGAGGGCCCGCTGCGTACCCAGATCCAGCGGCACGACCGGGACGGCCGGGCGCTCTTCGACTGGTCCACCGACGACCCGCCCCTCAACGCCCGCTACCGGCTGCAGTGGCGCTTCCGCAACCAGCCGCCGGACGCCGAGCCGGACGGTCCGGCGAGCGGCCTGCGGGTCCGGGCCAGCGACCGGATGCGCGGCATCGGCATCGTGCAGCGCGGCGACGACCTGCTCCGCCAGCCCGCCCACCAGTTCGACCTGCCCCGCCAGGAGCGCACCGCCCGGGACGTGGTCGACCGGCTCTGCGCCATCCTGGTCCGCCTCGACGAGCTGCACCCGTTCAGCAAGGGGGTCGGCATCGCGGCCCCGCAGCTCGGGCTCGGCTGGGCCGCCGCCGTGGTCCGCCCGGCCGACCGGGCGGCCGAGCCGGTCGTCCTGCTCAACCCCCGGATCGTCGACTCCGCCCCGGACAGCGACGAGCAGTATGAGGGCTGCCTCTCCTTCTTCGACCACCGCGGCCTGGTGCCCCGACCACTGCGGATCGACGTCGAGCACGCCCAGTGGGACGGCAGCCGGATCATCACGTCCTACGAGTACGCGATGGCACGCCTGGTCGCGCACGAGATCGACCACCTGGAGGGGCGGCTCTACGTGGACCGGATGACGCCCGGGGTGCCCCTGGTGCCGGTCGAGGAGTACCGGGAGAGCGGCAACCCCTGGCGCTACTGAGCGCTCCGGCACGCGGGCCGGTTGCCGGCCCGGCCCGCGCACCGGCGGACGGGGGCCGGGTCGCGTGCCCAGGGGGCTGCCAGCTGTTGCTCGTTGAGTAAGCACTATGTCCTGGTGAGCTTGAAAGAGTGGGCGTTGGCGCAGGGTGTGTACCGGGTGACGGCGTGCCGCTGGTTTCGGGAGGGTCGGCTGCCGGTGCCGGCCGGCCGGGCGGGGGCGGCTGATTCTGGTCGATCCGCTGCCGAAGCGGTCGGTTCCCGGCCGGGTGGTGGCGTGTGCCCGGGTGTCGTCGGCTGGCCAGCGTGATGACCTGGAGCGGCAGGCCGGGCGGGTGGTGACTGGCGCGACCGGGCGGAGCCTGTCGGTCGACCAGGTGGTCGCCGAGGTCGGCTCCGGGATGAACGGACACCGCCGTAAGCTGACCCGTCTGTTGTCGGACCCGCCGGTTAGTGTGCTGGTCGTGGAGCACCGTGACGGGCTGACCGGGTTCGGGTTCGAGTACCTGGCCGCGGCGCTGGTCGCCGGCGGTTGGCAGTTTGTGGTTATCGACGACGCGGAGACCAGCGACGGCCTGGTGCGCGACGTGACCGAGGTCGTTACCTCGTTGTGCGTACGGCTGTATGGGCGAGGGTTGGCGGCATGCCGGGCGGCGGTGGCGGTGGCCACCGGAAGCGGGCTGCTGTGAGCTTCACGGTTATTCAGGCGTACCGGTTCGCCCTGGACCCCACCCCCATGCAGGAGCGGGACCTGTTGCGGCACGCCGGGGCGGCCCGGGTGGCGTTCAACTGGGGCCTGGCCCGGGTCAAGGCCGTCATGGACCAGCGGGCGGCCGAACGCTCCTACGGCGTCGCGGACGAGAAGCTGACCCCGTCGATCGGCTGGAACTTGCCGGCGCTGCGCCGGGCTTGGAACGCCGCCAAGGGCGAGGTGGCGCCGTGGTGGGCCGAGTGTTCCAAGGAGGCGTACAACACCGGCCTGGACGCACTGGCCCGCGCGTTGACCAACTGGTCGGATTCGCGATCCGGTAAACGTGCTGGTCGCCCGGTCGGCTTCCCCCGGTTCCGGTCGAAGCGGCGCACGACGCCGAGCGTGCGGTTCACCACCGGCACCATCCGCGTCGAAGCCGACCGCACGCATGTCACGCTGCCCCGTCTGGGCCGGATCAAGCTGCACGAGTCGGCCCGAAAGCTCGCCCGTCGCCTCGAAGCCGGCACCGCCCGGATCCTATCCGCGACGGTGCGCGGGGAGGCCGGTCGCTGGTTCGTGGCCTTCACCTGCGAAGTCAAGCGCGCCGAACGCGCCCCGGCCCGCCCGGACGCGCTGGTCGGCGTCGACGTCGGCGTGCGCCACCTAGCGGTGCTGTCCACCGGCGAACTGGTCGCCAACCCACGCCACCTGGGTAACGCCACACGCCGGCTGCGGCGCATGGCCCGCGCGGTGTCCCGCAAGGTCGGCCCGGACCGGCGCACCGGAGGGCGGCCGTCGAAGCGGTGGGACCGCGCCCGCGCCGATCTGGCCCGCACGCACGCCCGCGTGGCGAATCAGCGCCGGGACGGGCTGCACAAGCTCACCACCGGGCTGGCCAACCACTACGGCACCATCGTGGTGGAAGACCTGCACGTCGCGGGCATGGTCCGCAACCGGCGCCTGGCAAAGGCGGTCTCCGACTGCGGGTTCGGCGAGATCCGCCGACAGCTCTCCTACAAGACCACCTGGAACGGCGGACGGCTCGTGACGGCCGACCGGTGGTACCCATCCAGCAAGACCTGCTCGGGCTGTGGCGCGGTGAAAGCCAAGCTGCCGCTGCACGCCCGCAGGTTCACCTGCGATCCGTGCGGCCTTGTCCTGGATCGGGACGTCAACGCCGCCCGCAACCTCGCCCAGCTCGTCGTCGCCGGGAGTGGCCCGGAGACCGTAAACGGACGTGGAGCCGACCGTAAGACCCTCAGTGGGCCGGTGGCGACGAAGCGTCAACCCGGCACCGCCCCGGCGGGCAAGACCGGGACCGTCGTCCGGCAACGGACGACTGCGAGCCGTGAGCTTACTCATGCTCACTGACTCGCAACGGCAGGGGCACGCGACCCGGCTCGGGGGAGAAACGTCTACAGGTTGCCGAAGGTGTCGTACCGGATGTGCTCCGGCGGTACCTCGTCGGCGGCGAGCGCGCGCAGGGTGGCGCGGACCATCGGGGCCGAGCCGGAGACGTAGCAGTCGTGCGTCGTCCAGGGCCCGTACCGGGTGACCACCTCGGAAATGTCGCCCAGCTCGCCGTCGAAGTCCGGGTCCTCGCTGCACGCCGGCGTCACCGAGAGCCACGGGTGCGCGTTCACGAACTCCGCCAGGCCGGCGACGCCGTAGAGCTCGTCCGGCCGGCGGGCGCCGTAGAAGACGTGCACCCAGCGGGTCCGGTTGAAGCTGGTCAGCTCCTCCACCAGCGCCTTGATCGGGGCCAGCCCGACCCCGCCGGCGACGCAGAGGATGTCCCGGGTCGACGACCGGTCCAGCGTCATCGACCCCATCGGGGCGGCCACCCGGAGCAGGTCGCCCGGCTTCGTGCGGCGGACCAGCGCCCCGGACAGCCAACCCGCCGCCCCGGCCGGCGTACGCACGTGGAACTCCAGCACGTTGTCGTCGTTCGGGGCGTTCGCCACCGAGTACGTCCGCCACACCCGCGGGTGGTACCGGGGCGCCTCGACGCTGACGTACTGGCCGGCCTTCCACGGCAGCGGGTGCTGGAGGGCGCGGACGGTCAGCACGGCGGTGTCCGGGCCGTGCCGCTCGTGGGTGAGCACCTCGGCGTGCCAGAACGGCGGGTTGTCGTCCGCCTCCGCCCCGGCCAGCATCTTCTCGCTGATGCTCGCGTACGCCTCCCGCCAGGCCTGGTCGTACTCGAGGTTCCAGCCGTCGCCGGCGGTGCTGCGCAGCGCGTCCAGCAGGGCGACGCCCATGGTCTCGTAGTGGGTGGCGTCGACGTGGTACTTGCGGTGGTCCCGGCCCAGCGCGCGCAGGTACTCGTCGAAGCTCTCCGGGTCGCCGACGGTCTGGGTGGCGGTGACGATCGCCTCCAGGATCCGGTCGCCCTGCCCGCTCATCTGGACCGGGAAGAGCTTGCGCAGCTCGGGGTCGAGGAGGAAGAGCCGGGCGTAGAAGTGGCCGCTCAGCCGGTCCCGGTCCTCCTCGACCAGGGTCCAGCTCTCCTTCAGCAGCCGCGCGAAGTTCTCCACGGGGGCACGCTCCTTCTCCTGACGGCGGATCGGGCCCCGATAGAATCTCCACGCAGCGTGCCCAGCGGTCGCACAGAATGTGCGACCGGCTCACCTGGGTCGCGAGGGCGGTGCCGACGGGCCCTCACGTGCGGCACAGTGGTCCGGTGACGGTTGACGAGCTGACCCGCCCGGTGTCCCGCCGGACCCTGGGCGCCGAGACGCTGCTGGTGCTCGGGCTCTCCCTCGGGCAGTCGGCGGTCTACGCGGTGGTGTCGCTGGCCGCCAAGCTGACCGCCGCGGGCCCGCTGTCGAAGCAGACCGCGTCGTTGAACAACTCCCAGTCGGCCCGGCCCTACCTCGACCTGACGTACCAGCTCGTCGGGATCTTCTTCGCGTTGCTGCCGGTGCTGCTCGCCGTACACCTGCTGGCCCGTGACCCCGGCGACCCGGCGCGGACGCTCGGGGTGGACCTGCGGCGGCCCGGGTCGGACCTGGCCCGGGGCGCCGGCCTGGCGGCGCTCATCGGCCTGCCCGGGCTGGCGCTGTTCTGGGCGGCGGCGCAGCTCGGCGTCAACGCCACGCTGGTGCCGGCCGCGCTGCCGCACCTGTGGTGGGCGGTGCCGGTGCTGATCCTCGCCGCCGTGCAGAACGCCGTGCTGGAGGAGGTGATCGTGGTCGGCTATCTGGTCAACCGGCTCTGGCAGCTCCGGTGGCGGCTCGGCGCGGTCGTCGCGGCGAGCGCGCTGCTGCGCGGCTCGTACCACCTCTACCAGGGCTTCGGCGCGTTCCTCGGCAACGCGGTGATGGGCGTCGTCTTCAGCCTCTTCTTCCTGCGTACCCGGCGGGTGGCGCCGCTGATCGTGGCGCACACCCTGCTCGACCTGGTCGCCTTCGTCGGCTACGCGCTGCTGCCGAAGTCCTGGTTCGGCTGGCTGTGACGGGCGGGGCGGGATACGGCATCCCGCCCTTTCCGGACCGCCTGGATGCCCGACCTGCGACATCCTGAGTCGATCATGCCGGCTCGTGTCCCGACGCCGGTCTCGTCGGCCCGGTCACCGGCGCCTCCCTGGTCAGTGCCGCCGGGCGGGCCGATCGGTAGGCGGTGATCGCCCGGGCGGCGAGCCGCTCCGCGGCCGCCGCGTCCCCCGCCGCCGCGACGAGCACCGCCGCCCCCGGCAGCAGCCGGGACGCCAGCCGCAGGCCCAGCC